>JAFSQZ010000096.1 GCA_017446355.1 Neisseriaceae bacterium | reverse complement strand
GAATATGGCAGAGGCGATACACATCACCCCTGCCAATATGATTAAAATGCTGTCCATATTTTATTTCAGGCAGCTGTAATTTTGTTAGGCACCTAAAAACCAGAATTTTGCCAACCAGCATACAGCAACAATCCAAACCATTACTGGTACTTCTTTTGCACGGTTGCATACTAATTTAATGACGGCGTAACTGATAAAGCCCATAGCGATACCGTTGGCAATAGAATAAGTAAATGGCATAAATGCAATGGTTAGGAAGGCGGGGGCTGCTTCGGTCATATCTTTCCAGTCAATTTCAATGGCTGAACGCATCATTTGTACGCCGATATAAAGTAAAGCTGGGGCTGTGGCAAAACTGGGAACAGCTTTTGCCAATGGCGAAAACCATAAACAAGCTAACATTAATACGCCAACCGTAACAGCTGTTAAACCTGTTCTACCGCCAGCACTGACACCTGACGCGCTTTCAATGTAAGGAGTGGTCGATGATGTACCCAGCATAGAACCTGCAACAATAGCGGTACTGTCGGCAAAAAGTGCGCGTTTTAAGCGTGGCAAATGACCGTTTTTATCCAGTAAACCTGCACGGTGCGCAACCCCAACCAGTGTGCCTGTGCTGTCAAATAAATCTACCAAGAAAAACACAAAAACCACTGCAATCATACTGCTATTGAATAAACCGTTGAAATCCATTTGCATAAAAGTGGGGGCAATAGAGGGAATGCTGGATACAATACCTTCAATTTGTGTTAACCCTGTTAAGGCAGCTAAAAGAGTGATGGCAAAAATACTGATGATGATTGCGCCACGTACGCGGTAGTAATCCAATGCAACAATCATAAAAAAGCCCAATAAGGCAAATAATACAGGCAAATTAGGGCGTTTTATGTTGACACCATTTTCTTCTGTGATGGTGTATAAATTGTTCATACTTACCAATGTGGCTTCGTTGCCAACAACCAAGCCTGCGCCTTTCAGTGCAATCAATGCTAGAAATAAACCAATCCCCGCAGCAATGGCCATTTTTAAACTCATTGGTAAACCGTTGACCAGCATTTCACGAATTTTGAAACTGCTGAATAAAATAAAGATAATACCTGACATAAATACTGCTGCCAGTGCAATTTGCCAGCTTACGCCCATACCTTGTACCACACTGAATGTAAAATAGGCGTTTAAGCCCATACCTGGTGCGAGTGCAATGGGATAGTTGGCAAATAAGCCCATAATCAGGCAGGCAATTGCCGAAGAAATACACGTTGCCACAAAAACCGCACTGAAATCCATACCTGTGATGGATAAAATGCTAGGGTTGACAACAATAATGTAGCACATTGTTAGAAAGGTGGTTAAACCTGCTAGAAGCTCTGTGCGAATACTTGTGCCATTTTCTGTGAGTTTAAAAACTCGTTCAAGTAACTGATTCATTATATTTTCACCGATTGAATGAACAAAAAACTATTGATTAAGCTGCCTTAAAAAGAACGTTGATAAGCTGCGTCCCAGCGTATCATTACTGCGCATAATCCAAGTCCTAAAATCGTGCACAATAAATAAATACTGCTAGAAACGCCATGCCAAGTGGCAAATGAACCACCTATAAAATGATGTAACCAGTTATTGGTTTGGGTTTTTAAGGCAATAATGACAGGCGTTACCAAAAGTTGATTGATAAGCAGTAAAGTCAGTAGTAATGTAATGGCGTAAGTGCGGCGTGCTGGACGATAGCAACGTTTATTGTCTTTTATACATAAAATCAAAGCAATTGCCCAAACCAGGATACCTATCCAGTTGCACCAATTAAACAAAATGCCTGCAATATTACCTGCCTGCATTTTTTCTAGATGTTGAAACAAAATGGGTGCGGCAACATAGCCAAAACCCATATGTAAACCCAGCCAAATAGCAGTGAATGCTGCAACAAAATGACGCATAAATAATGCCTTTTATTGACTTTTATTGAAAGACAACCATTGTATCAAAAATTAAGATAAACGTTTACAAAACTTAAAATTTTCAGGCAGCCTGAAAAGTAAAAATCTTTATAAAACAATAATATTAGATGCTTTGTTTGGTTATATCTCATTCACTAAAAACGATGTGTGTTGTAAAAGTTTTTGTTTGTAAAAATAAAAAATAGAAATAGCATTTTTGTGTCATTTGTTATTTTAAACGTGTTATTGTGGTTTTCTTGCAAATATTTTTTGTTGTCAAGAATCATTATTGCAACTTTCAGGCTGCCTGAAACCTTTATATAAAGTTATATTTAAAACCTTTGTAAAACCTGATTTTTGCCAGTTGTTATTGATGCTTTACGAAAAATCTTTTATAAAACAATAATATCATTTTTCTGTTTTGTTACTGTTTACCTAAAATAACGCGTTTTACAAAGGTTTGTATTCGGTCATATTTATGCACTATTTTGTTGAGCTTTTGCTTATTAAACTGTTTGAAAAGATTGATGTATTTTCTTGGTTTGATATGAAATTGCGGTATAATCACAATTTACTTTGGGCAGTAACATAAGCAATAACAACTTCATTAAGAATGACATTATTATGATATTAACCAATCCTGTTTTTTTAAGTGGTCTTGTACTCGTTTTGCTGATTATGATTGTCGTGATCATCTACAATGTGTACCAAGAAAATTATCATCGTCAGCAAATGCGCCAGCAATTTGGTTTCGTCCAAGAAGACGCATTGTTAGGACAGCAAGTTGTTTCTGTGCGCGATGGGCAAGTGCGCAATCAAGAACAAGAAACAGAAAAACCTACTCTGTTGCGCACCAGTAAAGTGGCTCAAGTTGAGGCGGAAAAAGAAGAAAAAATCAACGATTCTGTGCTGCCTGAACCAAGCGAGCCAGTAAACGAAACTAAATTAAGCGAATCAGAAGCTATATCAGAACCCATAGGTGAAGAAATCCAAAAATTTAGCGTACAAGAAGTTGAATCTGTTTCGTCTGAACCTCACTATTTTGTGTTTGAAAAAGATGAAAACGCTGATGAAGAAAGCGAGCAAGATGCTTTCTTTACCGATGATTCTTTGATAGAAAATGTTCAGTTAACAAAAGAAATAGAAGAAATTACACAATCCATCACTGACGATTCAGATGCTGCTAAAACAACTTATTTGGTTGATCCAGAAACGTTCAAACAAAATGAATTTGCTAATTTTGATCGTCGCTTTGATTACTTGATGTATATCGGATTATCTCAATGGCAAGAAATAAGCGCAATCCCCATCTTTTCACAAACACGCTTCTATCAAGTGTTGGGACAAACTGAAAATGGCGTATTTGAATTGGTAGAACCTATTCCTGATAAACGTTATCGTGCGTTTGTATTAGGGATACAAGGGGTTAGCCGAGAAGGCTTGATTACAGCGGAAGAACTTGCCTATTTCCAACAACAAGTAACACAATTTGCGCAAAAAATGAAAGGCAAAGTTGCCAGCGATGATGAGCGGAATTATTTACAACGTGCTCGTGCTGTTGATGAATGGTGTGAAAAACGTGATTTTCTTGTTGATCTTTACTTGATTCCTGCACAGGAAGGACGAAAACTATCTGGTGCAATTTTGAGACAAAAACTACAAGCAATGGGATTTGTTTGGCGAAATGATGGTATGTTTGCTTATCAGAAAAATGATGGTAGCCTTTTGTGTACATTAAGCTTATTTGATCATCAGCCATTTGGTGAACATAGCTTTTATCAACAACACGAAGGGGTGTTGATGTCATTTGATCCTGCTAATGTACCGAATGGTGAACACAGTTTTGGTGAAATGATGGTGTTATTAAATATCATATTAGATGACTTGTCGCTAGAACTGGTTGACGATCAACGCATTCCACTTACTACTGAATGGTTAATGGAAGTACAAAGCTATATCGGTAATTTGCAACAGCAAATGAAAGAACAACATTTGGAAGTGGGTGGATATTCTGCAGCACGATTATTTGCTTAATAAATTGTTTTCAGGCAGCCAATATAAAGGCTGCCTGAAATTTTTGTATGTCTGAAAATATCAATCGTTTTTCCATAAAAAAGCTGCCTGAAATCTAGTGTTTCAGGCAGCTTTGGTATTTAGTAAATTAAATATCCAAAATCAATCGGCTTGGATCTTCCAGCATTTCTTTAATGGTTACCAAAGTTAATACTGCTTCACGACCATCAATAATGCGGTGATCGTAAGACAATGCCAAGTACATCATCGGACGTACAACAATTTCACCATTTTCTACAACGGCACGTTCTTTAGTTGCATGCATACCTAAAATAGCAGATTGTGGTGGATTGATGATTGGTGTAGACATCATTGAACCAAAAGTACCACCATTGGTGATGGAGAATGTACCACCAGTCAATTCTTCAATGGCGATTTTGCCGTCTTTGGCGCGAGTGGCATAGTCTACAATAGCTTTTTCAATATCAGCAATGCTCATTTGGTCTGCATCACGTAAGATGGGTACCACTAAACCGCGAGGACTACCAATAGCAATACCGATGTCAAAATAACCATGGTAAACAATATCTTTACCATCAACTGAAGCATTAACTACTGGGAATTTTTTCAATGCAGCCACAGCAGCTTTAACAAAGAAAGACATAAAACCAAGTTTGACACCGTGTTCTTTTTCAAATTTTTCTTTGTATTTGGCACGCAAGTCCATAATGGGTTTCATATTGACTTCATTGAATGTGGTCAAGATGGCGTTTTCTTGTTGCGAAGCCAATAAGCGTTCTGCGACGCGTGCGCGTAAACGGCTCATTGGAACACGTTGTTCTGGACGTGCGCCTTGTGGAATAGGTGCAGCAGCAACAGTAGGTGCAGCGGCTTTGGCGTTTTGCACGTCTTCTTTTAATACGCGACCATCGCGACCAGAACCTTGTACATCAGCAAGATTTACGCCTTTTTCAGATGCTAATTTCACAGCAGAAGGCATACCAACACCAGCTTGTGCGTTGTTTGCAGGAGCAGGAGTAGCTGATTCAACAGGTGCTGTTTCAGCAGCAGGAGCTGCGCTGTCTTGTGCAGCAGCTTCGGTATCAATTTTTGCTAACAATTGTTGGCTTTCAACGGTTGCACCGTCTTCTACAAGGATTTCAACCAAAACACCTGCTTGTGGTGCTGGTACGTCTAATACGACTTTGTCTGTTTCAATGCTTACCAAAGTTTCATCGCGTGAAACGCTTTGACCAACTTTTTTCAACCATTCAATGAGTGTGCCTTCTGTAACGCTTTCGGCAAATACGGGAACGTTTACTTCTACAATCATTATTTTTCTCCAAGTTTTGAGTATAGTGGCTGCCTGAAAAGATTGGTTTCAGGCAGCCTTAAAGGTAATTAAGCGAAAGTTAAAGCATCTTCCACTAATTGTTTTAATTGAGCTGCGTGCTTGCTGGCGTAGCCAACTGCGGGTGAAGCACTTGCTGGACGACCAGCGAAGATAACTTTTTGACCTTTTTCTGCAACGCGTTCAATGCGGTGGCGTAATTGATACCAAGCACCTTGATTTTTAGGTTCTTCTTGCGCCCACATAATTTCGGTTGCATTAGGGAAGTTTGCCAATTGGTCGCGAATTTCCTTATAAGGGAAAGGATAAAGTTGTTCGGAACGAATAATGGCAATTTCTTCTTGCAAACCTTTTTCTTCAAGACCTTTGGCGATGTCGTAATACACTTGACCTGCACACAAAATCACGCGTTTTACGTTGTTGTTGTCTTTGCGTTTAATGGTGTCGCCAATCACTGGACGGAAGGTTTGTCCTTCTAGGAAGTTTTCCAGTGGGCTGGTGGCATCTTTGAAACGCAATAAACGTTTAGACATAAAAATAATCAGTGGTTTACGATAGCTGCGCAAGGTTTGACGACGCAAAATGTGGAACATTTGCGAAGCTTCTGACGGCATAATTACTTGCATATTTTGTTCGGAGCAAAGTTGCAACCAACGTTCTACGCGAGCAGAAGAGTGTTCAGGACCTTGACCATCATAACCGTGTGGCAGAATAACAGTTAAGCCACATAAACGTCCCCATTTGGTTTCGCCAGAAGAAATAAATTGGTCAATGGCAACTTGCGCACCGTTGGCAAAATCACCAAATTGCGCTTCCCAAATGGTTAGTTGTTCTGGTGCAGAGCAAGAATAACCATATTCATAAGCCATAACGGCTTCTTCGTTCAGAATGGAGTCAATTACCGTGAATTCGGCTTGATCTTCTGCAATGTGTTGCAAAGGAATATAAATACCTTTGTCGCGCTGTTGACGATTGGTGTCGTGCAATACGGCGTGGCGATGTGAGAATGTGCCACGACCAGAGTCTTCACCTGAAATGCGTACGCCTGTGCCGTTGGTAACCATACTAGCATAGGCGATGGTTTCCGCCATACCCCAGTCAAGATTTTGTTTACCTTCTGCCATTTCTTTGCGTTGGTTAATCACGCGTTTTGCAGTGTTGTGTAAACCGAAGTTTTCAGGGACGGCTGTGAATTTTTCTGCTAAACGTAAAATGTCTTTGGCAGGCAAACCGCTTTCTACTTCTTCACGCCAATCTGTTCCTTGATATTTGCTCCAATCTACACTGTGTTTGCGTTTGTAATCGTTTAGGCGAGTAGTTTCCACTTGTTCGCCACGATCCAAAGCATCGCGATAAGCTTGAACAAAACCTTCGGCTTCGTCTTTGCTGATGATGTTTTCTTTAATCAATTGTTCTGCGTATAGGGCGCGTGTGCCAGGGTGTTGTGAAATGGCGCGATACATTAAAGGTTGTGTTAAAGTGGGGTCATCACCTTCGTTGTGTCCCAGTTTGCGGAAACAAATCACGTCTACAACAACGTCTTTTTGGAATGTTTTGCGATAATCCATTGCTGCCTGAATCACAAAACATACTGCTTCTGGGTCATCACCGTTTACGTGGAAAATAGGTGCGCTCACCATTTTAGCGATGTCCGTTGCGTACACAGTTGAACGTGTATCACGTGTATCTGATGTGGTGAAACCGATTTGGTTGTTAATCACCATATGAATGGTGCCGCCAGTAGTATAACCACGTGTGCGCGACATATTGAAAGTGGCTTGGTTAACACCTAAACCAATAAAGGCAGAATCACCGTGAATCAATACAGGTAAAACTTGTTTGATACCGTCTTTGCCACGACGACCTTGTTTGGCACGTGTTGAACCTTCTACAACAGGATTAACAATTTCCAAGTGTGATGGGTTGAATGCCAAAGTAACGTGTAAGTTGCCGTTAGGTGTGGCCAAATCAGAAGAGAAACCGTTGTGGTATTTCACATCGCCGCTAGGCAATTCTTGTACAGCGCGACCTTCAAATTCAGCAAATAAATCAGCAGGTTTTTTGCCCAAAGTGTTGACCAAAACATTTAAACGACCACGGTGCGCCATACCGATAATGACTTCTTCAATACCATCTTTGGCAATGTTTTGCACCAAGTAATTTAAACCTGCAATCGCGCTTTCACCACCTTCAACAGAGAAACGTTTTTGTCCCACGTATTTAGTGTGCAAGTAGCGTTCCAAAGTTTCCGCTGCAGTTACTTGTCTTAAAATAAAACGTTTTTCTTCAGGGCTGAATTTAGGTGTAGACAATTTGCTTTCAAAATAATTGCGAATCCATAAACGTTCTTCGCGGTTGAGAATATGCATATATTCCACACCGATATGACCGCAATAAGTTTGTTTCAGTTTACTGATGATTTCAGATAAAGGCAGTTTGTTTTCGTCCACCGCAAAATCGTCATCACTTAAACCGAATTTCACCGCCATATCGCTCTCGGTTAAACCGTGAACCGCAGGAGAAAGGGCTTCTATTTCGTCATTTTTCTTTAAGCCCAAAGGATCTAATTTAGCAGCGTGTGAACCATGAATACGATACGCATAAATTAAGCGCAACACGGAAATTTGTTTGCGCAATAATTCTTCATCAAGGCTGCCTGAAACCGAGCTTGCACGATGTTGTTTTGCTAATTGAGCAAATGATTCTTGAATAGGACGATGCGCAACATCGCGTGCTGCGCCAGGCTGATTGGCTAAATCAGTAAAGTATTTTTTCCAAACACTTTCTACTGAATCGGGATTGTTGAGAAACTGCTCGTATAATTCTTCAATATAAGGAGCATTAGAGCCGAATAAATAGGAAAAATTTAGTTTTTCATCCATCATGGCTGTGCCTTCTTTTGAGATGTGATTAAAAAAAGTTGTTAGGTTAAAAACTGTACAACATAAACGCTGCCATTTTACTCTTTATTGCGTTACTTGATAAGAGTATAAAGAAATTTCTAGCCAGTAAAATTAAGAAAATGTAGCATAATACGATTTGTTAAATTATTTCATTTGTTATTTTTATCATTAAAGAAATCAAAGAAAGCTGATTTTGAAAGCTGCCTGAAAGGTGAATGTTAAGCGGATATTGTTGTTTTTGTGGCTGCCTGAAAAACTTGTTATGATGCGTTTTCAGGCAGCTTTAAAAATTAGGCAACGGTTTGATATAAATCCAATATATGTTGTACGGATTCTTCAATGCTTAAATCAGAAGTGTCCAATAAATGTGCGTCTGGCAGTTGGCGCAAGGGGGCAACTGGTCGGCTGGCATCTGCTTTGTCGCGTGCAATAATGTCGTTGAGAATGCGTTCAAAAGCTTCACCTTCACAAGCAATGTTTAGTTGTTTTGCACGGCGTTCGGCACGCACTTGTGCGCTTGCGGTGAGAAAAATTTTCAGTTTGGCTTGTGGGAAAATGAGCGAACCGATATCGCGACCATCAGCAACCAGACCTTTTTCTGTGAGAAAACTGCGTAGGCGTTGCAATAAGGCAGCGCGTACTTTTGCATACGCGGCAATTCTTGAAGCATTCATTCCTACTTCTTCATTACGAATGGTACTGCTGACATCTTCATCGGCTAATAATATTTTGCCTGCCTGAAATCGTAGGGGCAAGTGTTCTGCCAGTTGAGCGATTTCATCTTCGTTGGAAAAGTCAATGTGTTGATTGGCGACGTGTAGTGCGGTGGCGCGGTAAATCGCGCCTGAATCTAAATAATCCCAACCCAGTTTTGCGGCAACGCGTGCAGCAACAGTGCCTTTTCCTGATGCTGATGGTCCGTCAATGGCGATGACTTTTTGCATAATGTTTCCTGTTGTTTGTAAGTTTTGCTGCGTTCAGGCAGCATTCGTTGCGCATTGTAGCATAAGCCGTTGTATATTTCCGTTATAATACGCGCTTTTGTTTAGTGGTTTCGCTATGCATATTTCGGAATTTGATTTTGATTTGCCAAGTCATTTAATCGCACAACACCCTCCAGAACAACGTGGACAAAGTCGTTTATTGGTGGGTTTGACACAGCCTTTTGTGGACAGCACTTTTTCCCAGCTGGCTAATTATGTTGAAAAAGGTGATGTGTTGGTTTTCAATAATACCAAAGTGATTAAAGCACGTTTGTTTGGCAACAAAGCCAGTGGTGGACGAATTGAAGCTTTGGTTGAACGTGTGTTAGATGAGCATACGGCTTTGGCGCATATTCGTTCGTCAAAATCGCCCAAAGAAGGAGTGGAATTGATTTTTGAAGGCGGTATTTCTGCGCAAATGCAACAACGCGTAGGCGAATTGTTTCAATTGCGTTTTTCAGGCAGCCAAAATGTTTATCAATTGCTTGCACAACACGGACATTTGCCTTTGCCTCCTTATATTACGCGCAGTGCTAACGATGATGATGAAAGTCGTTATCAAACCGTTTATGCAAAACATCAAGGCGCAGTTGCCGCGCCAACAGCGGGTTTGCATTTTACAGAATCTTTGTTGCAACAATTAAGCCAAAAAGGTGTGGAATTTGCAGAAGTAACGTTACACGTGGGTGCTGGAACATTTCAACCTGTTCGCGTGGAAAATATTGAAGAACACAAAATGCACAGTGAATGGTTTGATGTTCCCAAAGAAACGGTTGCCAAAATTCAGGCAGCACGTCTTCGTGGTAATAAAATTTGGTCAGTGGGGACAACATCATTGCGTGCGATTGAATCTGCTGCGCGTTCAGGCAGCCTGAAAGCAGGGCAGGGCGATACCGATATTTTTATTACACCTGGTTTTCAGTTTCAAGTGATGGATAGATTGATTACCAATTTTCATTTACCTAAATCCACTTTGTTAATGTTGGTTTCCGCGTTTTCAGGCAGGGAACATATTCGCGCTTTGTATCAACACGCCATTGAACAAGAATATCGCTTTTTCAGTTATGGCGACGCGATGATTTTGGGTTTGCAAAAGTTTTAGTTTAACGATTTGAAAGGAATGATGAAAATGTTATACATTTTTCTCGGTTTATTACTGGCTATTGTTGTTTGGCTTATTGCTGTTTTCAACCGTATGACCTTGTTGAAAAACCGTTATCAAAATGCTTTTTCTCAAATTGATGTGCAATTAAAACGCCGTTATGACCTGATTCCCAATTTGGTGGAAACCGCAAAAGCTTATCTTAAACACGAAAACGAAACGATGAAAGCAGTGATTGAAGCACGCAATTCTGCGGCAAAAGAATTGAATGTTTTAAAAAATGGTTTAAATAATCCTGAAATGATTCAAGCGTTTTCGCAGGCAGAACAAAATCTGCAAGCCGCTTTGGGGCGTTTTAATATGGTGGTGGAAAATTATCCAGATTTAAAAGCCAGTCCCAATATGATGCAATTGAGCGAAGAAATCACTTCCACCGAAAACAAAATTTCTTTCGCACGCCAGCACTACAACGATTCGGTTACCGAATACAATACCTATCGCCAATATTTCCCTAATAATCTGGTTGCCAATACTTTCGGTCATCATCAAGATGCCACTTTATTGGAATTTGACGACAAGCCTAAACTACTTACTGCACCAGAAATAAAATTTACGGAATAACCCAAAGCTGCCTGAAATCCCAAAATAGTTCATCGTAACAAAGTTGAGCAGAGCCAAACGGTAACAATCTCCTGATTACGAAGAGAAACGGTTTCAATAAGGAGATTGTTGCCGTTTGCGCACACAAAATTCGTACCGAACGCCGTTTCAGGCTGCCTGAAAGATTAAAAGATAAAGAAGTTAAACAATTATGCTTGGGAGATGGAAAAAGAAGTGTTGTGTTTATTTTTTATTCACGATGTTTGGTGCGCCAAAAGTAACGCCAAACAAAAGCAGGGAATGCACACACGGCATATAAACAAAGCACGATAACATAAAATGCCCAGCCTTGTTCATGGACGCTGCCTGAACGACTTTCTAATACATAAGCCATTAAACCTGTTATCAAAAAACCAGCAAACCACTCTAATAAATGGAAACCAAAATGTTTTTTGGCGACACGCCAAATGCCAAAAACGCGTTGTGTTAAAAAAGGCAGATTAGCAAACAAAAAAGCCAAAAGTAATAAAGAATACATAGAAGCGTTCATATTATTTTATTCACTTAATGCTGCCTGAAATTCAGGCAGCCAAAATCAAAAGACGCTATTGTAACCGTTTTAAGTTAAAATGCAGTACTTTCTTTTTGGGAGCTGTTGATGTCTTATTTTGTGTTTAAGTTTATCCACGTTTTTTTCATCATATCGTGGTTTGCAGGTTTATTTTATTTGCCACGAATTTTTGTCAATTTAGCCATGGCAGAAAATGATGTGGAATACGCACGCTTATTGTTGATGGCAAAAAAACTGTTTAAATTTATGACCCCTTGGGGGATTGGGGCGATTTTAATGGGTTTGTTGATGCCTACTTTCCATATCGGTTTTCCTGTGTGGATACACATTAAAATCACTTTGGCATTATTGTTGGTGGTGTACCATATTTGGTGTGGCATTATTTTGCGTCAGTTTATCAACCACAGTGAAAAACACAGTCATCGTTGGTTTCGCGTCTTTAATGAGCTGCCTGTATTTATTTTATTGGCAGAATTGTATGTTGTGATTTTTCGCCCCTTTTCGTAAAAGGATAATGCAATGGGTAATATAGAAATAGAACGCCGTTTTTTGTTGTGCAATGATTCTTGGCGAAAGTCTGTGTGCGAAACATTCTTGTTGCAACAAGGCTATTTAAGCGTAGAAAAAGACCGAACGATTCGTGTGCGCATTAGTGGTAACCGCGCTTGGCTAACACTCAAAGGCTATTTATCGGCAGTTAGCAGAAATGAATTTGAATACGAAATTCCATTAAGCGATGCACAAACAATGTTAGCGAGTATGTGTCCATTTAAAGTAGAAAAACAAAGACATATTGTTGATTATCAAGGGTTTACCTTTGAGATTGACGAATTTTTTGGTGAGAATGCACCGTTAATCTTGTGTGAATTAGAATTGGTTAGTGAAACAGCAGAGTATCCGCGCCCAGACTGGCTAGGAGAAGAAATCACCAGTGATGGGCGATTCAGTAACGCCTATTTAAGCAAACACCCATTTAGTACGTGGAAATAGAAAACACAAAATCAATAAAAACAGGTGCCTTCAATAGCACCTGTTTTTCGCAACATTAAACTTACTTACCCGCTTTTAAGTTTTGCCACAATTTGGTTTCCAATTTAACGGTTTCTTTAGATTTTGGCAGCACAACAAAACTTTTTGCTTTAACGCTATCTGGCACAAAAATAGAAGGGTCATCGGCATATTCTTTTTTCATTAACGCTTGCGCAGGTTTACTTGCGGGTGGATAAGTAACAAAATCACCATTTTGTGCAGCAATTTTAGGTTCCAACGTGTAGTTAATATATTTATGCGCATTGACAACATTTTTGGCATCACGCGGAATCATAAACGAATCAATCCAAATCCCCACGCCTGTTGAAGGAGTCAGCACTTCAATATCATTGTTACCAGCTTCTTTTGCACGCGTTTTGGCAATATTCAAATCACCACCATAACCAACAGCCACACATAAATCACCTTTTGCCAAATCATTGATGTAACCAGAAGAACTAAAACGTTTCACATCTTGGCGAACAGTTTTCATCAAATCATTAGCCGCTTCAATTTCTTCTGCAACTTCGCTATTGGGATCTTTGCCAATATATTTCAAAGCCAAAGGATACTGTTCCAAAGGACTATCAAAAAAACTAATACCGCAAGATTTTAATTTTTTAGTGTACTCTGGATTGAACACCAAATCCCATTCATTTTCAGGCAGCGTATCGGTGCCAAGAGCTTGGGCAACCATTTTTTTATTGATACCAATAGTATTGGTTCCCCAAAAATAAGGCACGGCATAATCATTATTAGGGTCCACTTGTGCCATCAGTTTTAATAATTCAGGGTCAATATGAATATAGTTAGGAATCAAAGTCTTATCAATTTTTTGATACGCACCTGTCTGAATTTGACGACCCACGCTAGCAATAGAAGGCGCAACCAAATCAAAACCAGAATTACCAGTAAGCACTTTGGCCTCTAAAACCTCATTACTATCATAAAAAGCTTCGTTAACCGTGATATTGTTTTCTTTAGCAAAAGCACGCACCAACGCAGGATCAACATAATCTGACCAAGTATAAGTATTTAACTCATTAGTGGCAGTTAAAACAGGCGAAGTATCGTTATGGGTAGCGTCAGAAGCCGAAGCTGATGCAGCGTCCTGATTAGAACCACCACACGCGCCAAGAAAGATGACAGCTAACATACTGATGATTAAGTTTTTTTTCATTGATGAATTCCTAATATCATTGGTTTATCAGTAAGAAAAATAAGCAAAAAATAGGACAACGCTAATTGTACCGTTTTCAGGCAGCCTGAAACGCATTATTGTCGCGATTAAACGAAAAAAAAGCATTTGTTGCAAGCAATATTTTGCAATAAATATTTTTTTGTAAAACTTCTTTCAGGCAGGCAGCCTGAAAAACAACACAAGCTTCCTGATTACAAAAAATGTATCTGACAATATCATTTAAAATCAAATAGATTAACAATGTTTAGCAATTATTAAATCTCACAATATCTCATAATAAATAAATGTTTCTTTGAGCAAATATTAAGGATTAAGAGTTTTCAGGCATTTAAAACAGCAATAAAATCATTGATTTTTGTAATGATTGAAAAAATAACTGATTGAAATAAAAATATTTTTAGAGAATGCCTACAAAACTGGCTTTTAAAATTGCGTAAAATTAGATAAAATAGCAGGTTACAAAAATTAACGTTTCAAAACAAACGTATCAATTTTGAAGGTATTTATCATGTTAGCCAATTACTTTCCCGTCCTGATTTTTGTTATTGTGGGCTTGGCAGCTGGGATTTTATTTATTTTGCTGGGCACAATTTTAGGACCAAAACGCCATTACGCTGAAAAAGATTCACCATTTGAATGTGGTTTTGAAGCGTTTGAAAACGCACGTATGAAGTTTGATGTGCGCTATTATTTGGTTGCCATTCTCTTTATCCTATTTGATTTGGAAGTGGCATTTATGGTGCCTTGGGCAGTGGTATATAAAGATTTAATCGCCCAAACAGGTGCATATGCATTCTGGTCTATGTTTGTCTTCATCGTTGTTTTAACGGTGGGTTTTGTTTACGAATGGAAAAAAGGTGCGCTGGAATGGGAGTAGAAGGCGTTGTAAATAAAGGATTCTTCACCGCCAGTGCAGACACGGTGTTGAATTATGTGCGTACTGGTTCTTTATGGCCAGTAACGTTTGGCTTGGCTTGTTGCGCGGTGGAAATGATGCACGCAGGTATGGCGCGTTATGACCTTGACCGTTTTGGTATTATTTTCCGTCCTTCGCCACGTCAATCAGATTTAATGATTGTAGCAGGTACACTTACCAATAAAATGGCTCCTGCCTTACGCCGTGTTTACGACCAAATGGCAGAACCACGTTGGGTGTTATCTATGGGTTCTTGTGCTAATGGTGGTGGTTACTATCATTACTCTTATTCAGTTGTACGCGGTTGTGATCGTATTGTGCCTGTTGATGTTTATGTGCCAGGTTGTCCGCCAACAGCAGAAGCATTGTTGTATGGCTTGATTCAATTGCAAGGCAAAATCAAGCGCACTTGCACAATTGCGCGTCATTAAGGAGTGTCAAAATGCATGTTATGGATTTACAGGCTGCCTGCACTTCTCTTTTAGGCGATAAAGCCAGTCAAATAATTTTAGCGTTAGATGAACTAACCATTGAATGCCAGCCTGAAAATTATTTAGACATTATGAAAACCTTGCGTGATAACGAAGAGCTTGGTTTTGAAAGTCTGATTGATTTATGTGGCGTTGATTACAGTACCTATCGCAACAAAGCATGGCAAGGCAAGCGATTTGCAGTGGTCAGTCAGTTGCTTTCCGTGAAAAACAATCATCGTGTTCGTGTACGTGTTTGGGCAGATGACAACGATTTACCTGTTGTACCCTCTGTGGTTGAACTATACAACAGTGCAAACTGGTATGAACGCGAAGCGTTTGATATGTACGGCATTGTCTTTGCAGAACACCCAGATTTGCGTCGTATTTTGACGGACTATGGTTTTGTAGGACACCCATTCCGCAAAGATTTCCCAGTATCTGGTTATGTAGAAATGCGTTACGATGAAGATGAAAAACGCGTTATTTATCAACCTGTTACCATTGAGCCGCGTGAGATAACACCGCGCGTTGTTCGCGAGGAGCAGTACGGTGGCAAATAAATTAAGAAATTACACCATTAACTTTGGTCCTCAACACCCAGCAGCGCATGGCGTGTTGCGTATGATTTTGGAATTAGAAGGTGAAACCATTGTTCGTGCAGATCCACACATTGGTTTATTGCACCGTGGCACAGAAAAGCTGGCTGAAACCAAAACCTATTTACAAGCTCTACCTTATATGGATCGTTTAGACTACGTGTCTATGATGGTCAATGAGCAAGCGTACTGTATGGCGATTGAAAAAATGATGGGTGTTGAAGTACCTATCCGCGCCAAATACATTCGCACAATGTTTGCAGAAGTAACGCGCATTTTGAACCATTTAATGGGCGTAGGGTCGCACGCATTAGATATTGGAGCCATGACTGCAATTTTATATGCATTCCGTGATCGTGAAGAATTGATGGATTTATACGAAGCAGTTTCAGGTGCGCGAATGCACGCAGCGTATTTCCGTCCAGGTGGCGTTTATCGTGATTTGCCAGACTTTATGCCAAAATACGAAAGCAGCAAATATCGCAATGCCAAAGTATTGAAAAAACTCAATGAATCACGCGAAGGCACAATGTTAGATTTCATTGATGCATTCTGCGAACGTTTTCCTAAAAATATTGACACCTTGGAAACTTTGTTGACAGACAATCGTATTTGGAAACAGCGTACTGTGGGTATTGGTGTTGTTTCGCCAGAACGAGCATTACAAAAAGGCTTTACAGGTGTAATGTTACGTGGTTCAGGTGTTGAATGGGACGTACGTAAGAAACAACCTTACGAAGTGTACGACAAAGTAGATTTTGATATTCCTGTTGGCGTGAATGGAGATTGCTACGATCGTTATTTATGTCGCATTAACGAAATGCGTCAATCTGTACGCATTATTAAACAATGCGCTGATTGGTTGCGTGCCAATCCTAATTTACCTGTTATGGTGCAAGACAACAAAATTGCACCACCTAAACGTGCTGATATGAAAACAGGTATGGAAGATTTGATTCACCACTTCAAATTATTTACCGAAGGTATGCACGTTCCCGAAGGTGAAACCTACACCGCAGTAGAACACCCCAAAGGTGAATTCGGTATTTATATGATTTCAGATGGTGCAAACAAACCTTATCGTCTAAAAATTCGCGCACCAGGTTTCGCACATTTGCAAGGTATGGACGAAATGGCAAAAGGTCATATGTTAGCGGACGTTGTTGCCATTATTGGTACGCAAGATATTGTATTTGGTGAGGTGGATAGATAATGTTATCCGAAAAATCTTTAAAAGAAATTGACGTTGAATTAGCCAAATATCCTGCTGACCAACGCCGATCTGCAATTATGGGTGCATTGCGTATAGCGCAAACCGAAAAAGGCTATCTTGCACCAGAAACCATTGAATTTGTGGCGCAATATGTTGGTATTGCACCTGTTGCCGCTTACGAAGTAGCGACGTTTTACAATATGTACGACTTAAAACCAGTCGGCAAATACAAACTCACCGTATGCACCAACTTACCATGTGCTTTACGTGGAGGTGTGGATACAGGTGAATACTTAAAGCAAAAACTAGGCATTGATTATGGTGAAACCACATCTGATGGTAAATTTACTTTGGTAGAAGGTGAATGTATGGGTGCGTGTGGTGATGCACCAGTGATGTTGTTAAATAATCATAAAATGTGCAGTTTTATGACACCTGATGCCATTGATAAAAAATTAGCAGAATTAGAATAATTTTTCAGGCTGCCTGAAAATAGTTATTGAATTGAGATTTTATGCCTTACGTTAACATCAAGGTTACTGGTGGAAAAGAAGCACCAAATGCCGAACAAAAAGCAGAATTGATTGCAGGTGTAACTGAATTACTGACACGTGTATTGGGTAAAAATCCTGATACAACAGTTGTGGTAATTGATGAAGTGGCAATGGATAATTGGGGTATTGGTGGCAAAAGCGTGAGTCAATTGCGTAAATAATTGATTTCAGGCAGCGTAAAACAGCTAGCAATACCAAATAGATTAAAGACGGTTTAATTTGTCTGAAACATTTTTTAAAAAGTAAAGGCTGCCTTTCAGGCTGCCTGAAAATAAAATAGGTAAAGTAAAATGGCAATTTACCAATCAGGCGTTATTTTTGAAGGCGTGGACACGCATGCAGCGGATTGTTGGACACTGGAAGCTTATCAAGCACGCGGTGGCTATCAAGCGTTGCGCAAAATTTTAACTGAAAAAATAGAACAGACTGCTGTGATTGATGAAGTTAAAGCATCAACTTTACGTGGTCGTGGTGGCGCAGGGTTCCCAACAGGTTTGAAATGGAGCTTTATGCCACGTTCTATGCCAGGTGAAAAATACGTTGTTTGTAATACCGATGAAGGTGAACCTGGAACATTTAAAGACCGCGACATCATTATGTTTAATCCGCATGCCTTAATTGAAGGTATGATTATTGCGGGTTATGCTATGGGTGCTGGTGTAGGATATAACTATATTCACGGCGAAATTTTTGAAGGTTTCCAACGTTTTGAAGAAGCTTTAGCACAAGCGCGTGCAGCAGGTTTTTTAGGCAAAAACATTATGGGTACAGATTTCTCGTTTGAACTCTTTGCTCATCATGGTTATGGTGCCTACATTTGTGGTGAAGAAACTGCGTTATTAGAGTCTTTGGAAGGCAAAAAAGGTCAACCACGTTTCAAACCACCTTTTCCAGCATCTTTCGGTTTATATGGCACACCAACCACTATTAACAATACGGAAACATTTTCTTCTGTTCCCTTCATTATTCGCGATGGTGCAAAAGCCTTTGCAGATAAAGGTATTGAAGGTGCGGGTGGAACAAAATTATTCTGTATTTCTGGACATGTTGAACGTCCAGGAAACTACGAAGTGCCATTAGGAACACCTTTTGCCAAAATTTTAGAAATGGCAGGCGGTATGCGTGGTGGCAAAAAACTGAAAGCAGTGATACCAGGAGGTTCATCTGCCCCCGTTTTGCCTGCTGATATTATTATGGAAATCAATATGGATTATGACAGTATTTCCAAAGCAGGTTCTATGTTAGGTTCAGGTGCGATTATCGTAATGGACGAAGATGTATGTATGGTGAAAGCTTTAGAACGCTTATCTTATTTTTACTACGAAGAATCTTGTGGTCAATGCACACCTTGTCGCGAAGGTACGCGTTGGTTATACCAAGTGGTGCATCGTATTGCCACAGGTAAAGGTCGCCCAGATGACTTGGAATTATTAGAAAGCGTTGGTAATAATATGTCAGGGCGCACAGTTTGTGCTTTGGCAGATGCTGCTGTATTCCCAGTGCGTGGTTTCACCAAACATTTCCGTCATGAGTTTGAACACTACATTGAGCACGGTGTGCCAATGAAACCACATAAATGGGCTTAATGTTTCAGGCAGCCTGAAACGCAAGATTTTTATCCAATTTTAATTATTTTAAGACGTAACTAGGAACGACCATGTTACAAATTCAAATCAATGGTAAACAGATTGAAGTTGAGCAAGGCACAACCGTTATAGAAGCGGCGCACGAGCTAGGAACCTATATTCCACATTTCTGTTATCACAAAAAATTATCCATAGCCGCCAGCTGTCGTATGTGTTTGGTGGACGTGGAAAAAGCACCAAAACCTTTGCCAGCCTGTGCAACGCCTGTTACTGACGGAATGGTTGTGAGTACACACTCTGAAAAAGCCAAAGCCGCGCAACAAGGTGTTATGGAATTTTTGTTAATCAATCACCCACTGGATTGTCCTATTTGCGACCAAGGTGGTGAATGTCAGTTACAAGATTTAGCAGTAGGTTATGGTAAATCAGGCAGTCGTTACGCAGAAGAAAAACGCACTGTGCTTGGCAAAGATATGGGTCCATTGATTTCCGCTGAAGAAATGAGTCGCTGTATTCACTGCACGCGTTGTGTACGTTTTACTGAAGAAATTGCAGGTTTCCAAGAAATTGGTATGGCAAATCGCAGCAATATTTCGCAAATTATGCCATTTATCGGTAAAACAGTAGAAAGCGAATTATCTGGTAATGTGATTGACTTATGTCCTGTTGGTGCCTTAACCAGCAAACCTTTCCGTTACAACGCACGTTCTTGGGAATTATCGCGTCGTAAATCTATTTCGGCACATGACTCTTTAGGGGCAAACCTAATTGTGCAAACCAAAGATCGCACAGTGCGTCGTGTGTTGCCTTTTGAAAACGAAGCCATCAACGAGTGTTGGATTAGCGACCGTGATCGTTTTGCTTACGAAGGTTTGTATCAAAATCGTTTACAAAATCCAAAAATCAAGCAAGATGGTAAATGGCACGATGTAGATTGGAATACAGCATTAGACTACATTCAACGCACATTAAGCAGTATTATTGCTGATTATGGAAAAGATTCATTGGCAGCATGGGCAAATCCTATGAATACTGTTGAAGAACTGTATCTTGCCAAAAAATTCGTTAATGGTTTAGGCAGTCAACAAACCACTGCACGTTTGCGTGAACAAGATGATCGTATTTTAGCAAACAGCAAAGGTGCGCAATGGCTGGGTCAAAACATTGAAGAATTAGCTGCTTGTCAAGCGGTATTGGTTGTGGGAGCGAACTTGCGCAAAGAACAACCTGTGCTGACTGCACGTTTGCGTCGTGCTGCTAAAAATGGTATGGCATTAAGTGTTGTTGCAGCACATAAAGAAGCTTTGCATATGCCATTGTTTGCACAAGAAAGTATTCACCCTAATCAATGGGTAAATTATTTAACTAACCTGCCAGAAAAACTTTCAGGCAGCCTGAAAGATGCAGAGAAAGCAGCGATTATTTTGGGTGCTGATGTACAAAACCACCCTGATTACGCGGCAATTTACGCAGCAGCACAACAATTAGCAGAAAATACAAATGCAGTGTTAGGTGTTCTACCACAGGCTGCAAACAGCGTAGGTTCAGATATGATTGGCTTCAATCAAGTAACAATGACACAAATGCTGGCAGAGCCTAAAAAAGCCGTGTTATTGTTTAACGTTGAGCCTGATTGTGATGTATGGGCGGGTTCAAAAGCAATGGCTGCCTTAAAACAAGCGGGCAGTGTGATGGCGTTTACGGCTTATGAAAGCGATGCTTTAAACGAAGTTGCTGATATTTTATTGCCCATCGCACCATTTACTGAAACATCAGGCAGCTTCATCAATATGGAAGGTCGTTTGCAGTCATTCCATGGTGTTGTGCAAAGTTTGGGTGAGAGCCGCCCATTATGGAAAATATTGCGTGTTTTGGGTAACACCTTTAACTTGTCTGGTTTTGATTTCAACAGCAGTGAAGAAGTACTTGCAGAAGCCATTGATATAGAGACTATTCGGACAATGTTGGATAACACCATCAATACTTCATTTGAAACCAAACAAAATGGCAATAATGAATTGATTCGCGTGGGTGGTGTTGCGATTTATGAAACTGATCCAATTGTACGTCGTGCCACTTCATTGCAACAAACCAGTCATGCGATTATCCCAGCAGCGAAAGTGAATGCGAATACTTTGCACAAACTCGGTTTTACAGCCAGCGACATCGTGTTGGCAAAACAAAATCAAGCCAGTGTTCCTGTTGTTCTTGAAGTAGACAACACGCTGCCTGAAAACGTTGTTTATTTGCCGCACCATAATGCTAATGCAGTATTAGGTGGTTTGATGAATGTTATTGAATTAACGAGGGCTTAATCATGCAAGAATGGTTTCAAACCCTATTTGCTAGCACACTCGGTTTGGGTGAAATGGGCGTAACAATTGGTTTACTGGTGTCCATTATCGTTAAAATTGTGATTATTTTAGTCCCCTTGATTTTGACGGTGGCTTATTTAACCTATTTTGAACGTAAAGTAATCGGCTATATGCAGCTTCGTGTAGGACCTAATGTCGTAGGTCCTTGGGGCTTAATTCAGCCTTTTGCAGATGTATTTAAATTATTATTTAAAGAAGTAACACGTCCTAGCTTATCCAATAAAGCCTTATTTTATATCGGTCCAATTTTATCGCTTGCGCCATCATTTGCCGCTTGGGCAGTTGTTCCATTCAACGAAGAATGGGTGCTGACCAATATTGACGCTGGCTTACTGTATATTTTAATGATTACATCTTTATCTGTTTACGGTGTGATTATTGCAGGTTGGTCATCTAACTCAAAATATTCATTTTTGGGTGCAATGCGTTCTTCTGCGCAAAGTATTTCTTATGAAATTGCAATGGGAGCCGCTTTGGTTTGCGTAATGATGGTTTCAGGCAGCCTGAACTTTAAAGAAATTGTTGCGGCGCAATCAACTGGTTTGGCAGGTGGTTCTATTCTTTCGTGGAACTGGTTACCCTTATTTCCTGTATTCATTGTGTACTTAATTTCTGCCGTTGCCGAAACCAATCGTGCGCCATTTGACGTAGCAGAAGGTGAAAGTGAAATTGTGGCAGGTTTCCACGTAGAATATTCAGGTTTTGCCTTTGCCTTATTCTTCCTTGCTGAATACATCTTTATGATTTTGGTGGCTGCATTAACCTCTATCTTATTCTTGGGTGGTTGGTTATCACCATTTCCAGCAAGCTGGGGCATTATTGGTTCTGCTAGCGCATTTTGGATGTTTCTGAAAATGGCGTTTGTGTTGTATGGCTACTTATGGATTCGAGCCACTTTCCCACGTTATCGTTATGACCAAATTATGCGTTTAGGTTGGAAAGTATTGATTCCTGTTGGCTTTATTTGCATTGCTGTTTTAGCGGCTTGGATGGTTTCCCCATTAAGTTTATGGAAATAAAAAACCAGCTTTTCAGGCAGCCTGAATGATAAAAGCTAATATATTTAAAATAGACAAAGCAATCCATACCGAAAGGGTGGGGTAAAGATTTATGAGTAATTTTGTAAAAACCTTCTTGCTTGGCGAACTGGTCAAAGGTATGAGCGTTACGCTCAAAAACTTCTTTGTTCGCAAAGACACGATTTACTTTCCAGAAGAAAAAACGCCACAATCTGTACGCTTTCGTGGTTTGCACGTACAGCGTCGTTATCCCAATGGTGAAGAACGTTGTATTGCATGCAAACTATGTGAAGCCGCTTGTCCTGCTATGGCAATCAATATTGAATCGGAAATGCGTGAAGATGGCACACGTCGCACCACACGTTATGATATTGATTTAACCAAATGTATTTTTTGTGGTTTTTGTGAAGAAGCTTGTCCCGTAGACGCGATTGTGGAAACGCACATTTTTGAGTATCACGGTGAAAAGCGTGGCGATTTACATATGACCAAGCCGGTTTTATTGGCACTTGGTGATGAATACGAAGCAGAAATTGCCAAACGCAAACTCGCTGATGCACCATATCGTTAATAAGAGAGGGAAATCATGTCGTTTACATTGATTTTATTTTACATATTTGCTGCAATTATTTTATATGGTGCATTGCAAACAATTACTGCTAAAAACCCTGTTCACGCCACTTTACACTTGGTATTAACATTCTGTGTGTCAGCAATGATGTGGCTATTGATGCAAGCAGAATTTTTAGGTCTAACATTGGTTGTGGTGTATGTCGGTGCAGTAATGGTGTTATTCCTATTCGTCATTATGATGCTGAACATTGATGTTGAAGAAATGCGTCGCGGTTTTTGGCAACACGCTCCTGCTGCTGTAGTGGTTGGCGTATTGATGGCTGTTTTATTGATTGCCATTTTTGTTGCACCTGACACTAATCTAGCAGCTATTGGTCCAATGAATGACTTACCAGCTGATTACAGTAATGTTCGTGATTTAGGTATGCAGTTGTACACCACCTATTTATGGCAATTTGAATTAGCAGCGATTTTATTGGTGTTGGGTATGGTGGCAGCCATTGCTTTGGTGCATCGTAAATCTACTAATCCTAAATACATCAATCCTGCTGACCAAGTTAAAGTAAACCCAGCAGAGGGTCGTTTGCGTATGGTAAGTATGAGACCAGAGTTTCAGACACCTAAAACTATTGAAACGCAGCCTGAAAACGAACAAGAGCAAGAGAGTCAATCATGATTACAATAACCCATTATTTAGTTTTAGCCGCGTTATTGTTTGGCGTTAGTGCAATGGGCATTTATATGAACCGAAAAAATGTACTGGTTTTATTGATGTCAATTGAATTGATGTTGCTGGCTGTGAATTTCAACTTTATCGCATTTTCAAGATACTTGGGCGACAGTGCGGGACAAATTTTTGTGTTCTTTGTTTTAACCGTTGCCGCTGCAGAAAGCGCGATTGGTTTGGCTATTATGGTACAAGTATTCCGTAATCGTAAAAGTATTAACGTTGCCGATTTGGATTCTTTGAAGGGTTAATTTTAATAAGGAATTCTTTCAGGCAGCCTGAAAATATAATAGCTAAATAAGTTTTTTAAAATAAAAGGTTCAATCAAATGAACGATATGACTTTATATTTAATCATTGCATTAACACCTCTAGTAGGTTGCTTATTGGCAGGCTTATTAGGGAATCAGATAGGTAGACGTGGCGCACACACAGCGACTATTTTAGGCGTAGGTGTTTCCACAGTCTTGTCTATGTATGTGCTTTATGGTTTTGTTACGGGAACACGCGCTAAATTTGACGAAAATGTTTACACTTGGCTCACTATGGGAGGTGTAGATTTTTCCGTTGGCTTTTTAGTAGATAGCCTAACCGCTATGATGATGGTGGTGGTAACGTTCGTGTCCTTGATGGTACATATTTACACCATTGGCTATATGCATGATGAAAAAGTGGGTTATCAACGCTTTTTTAGTTATATCTCATTGTTTACATTCAGTATGTTAATGCTGATTATGAGTAATAACTTTGTTCAACTCTTCTTCGGTTGGGAAGCTGTTGGCTTGGTATCGTACCTATTGATTGGTTTTTACTTTAAACGCGATAGCGCGATTTTTGCTAACTTAAAAGCGTTCATCATTAACCGTGTAGGTGATTTCGGTTTCTTGTTGGGTATTGGTTTGGTGTTAGCATATTTTGGCGGTAGCTTACGTTATGCTGATGTGTTTGCTTATTTGCCCAATGTTGAAGGAATGCGCTTTTTAGGTGCAGACTTGATTACAGTAACCTGCATTTTATTATTTGTTGGTGCAATGGGTAAATCTGCACAATTCCCTTTACACGTGTGGCTGCCTGATTCTATGGAAGGTCCAACCCCTATTTCTGCATTGATTCACGCAGCAACAATGGTAACAGCTGGCTTGTTTATGGTATCGCGTATGTCGCCTATGTACGAAATGAGCGACAGTGCATTGAGTTTTGTGATGATTATTGGTGCGATAACTGCATTATTTATGGGTTTTTTAGGTGTTATT
>JAFSQZ010000095.1 GCA_017446355.1 Neisseriaceae bacterium | reverse complement strand
GTTGGGCTATTGCCATTTTCATCAACAGGATAATTATTTGATGATATGGTGTAATTAACCGTATCCGTACTTTGTACCGCACCAGCGTAACCACTGCCCCAAGCAGTAGCATTACTACCACTTGCCGTGCTGCCTGAACCAAAAGAAGTTGAATTAGTACCACTTGCTGTACTGTTTAAACCAAAAGCAGTAGCATTTGTGCCAGTAGCGGTATTCCCTTGTCCCCAAACAGTAGAATAAGAACCATTAGAACTGTTTTTTGTTCCCCAAACAGAAGAAGTTTTATCTTTAACTTCATTACCACCATTGGCTACGCTTGGGTGATTTGTGGCATTACCAGTAACACCAGATTCAGAACCCAATTGAACAGATGGATTACCAGTAGTTACCAAACCAGCAGGCGTTGCAACCCCATCAGGCGTTGCAGCAAAAACCGACAAAGGCGTGAATAAGGAAACCATTGCCACAATCATTGCTGATTTTTTAAAATCCATACTTTTCAGGCTGCCTGAAACATTTCCTGACCGTTTATCCGTCAAGCTTGAACCTGATTTGGTATGAGATTTGGTGATTTCAGAAACAACCATTGTTTGATTGGTACTTTTATTGTAAATAACACGATAAACCTTATTCATAGCAACCACCTGTATCCTGTTAAATCGTAAAAAAGAATATTGATTTTAATAATGAAATGTACGAGAAATTTACGTGCCAATCAAGTTTTTTAAATTGATTTAATTCTGTTATTAGGCTGAATTGATAATGAGACAAAGCAAAACACCTGCAAAATAAGTAAAAAACCTTGCAAAACTGGTCAGAACAACGTGTTTTGCAAGGTTTTTATTATTTGGCTTAATTGTGAAATAAACCTTGTTTTATCCTAACATTGGGTTAAACATCGCTAACCTTATCGGTTTCCTTTCATACCCAAAACATTCATACCAAAGTTTTTCAGCCAGCCTTTTATGGAGCGAATAACAATACTGGAAATTTTGGGTTGCAAAAACGCTACCTTTTCAGTACGAATATCACTTATAAATCGTCCACAATCTTCAATAACCACTGAAGGACGTAGATGAAGAACTTTTAATCCATAGCAGTGCGAAAAATATTTCCAGTCATCAGCAGTTACTCGTACTTTTTCTTCGGAAAGTAATTTACGCGCACCTGCTTGTGTAATCAAATAAGCCACTGTGCCACAAGCAAATTGTTCCCACGGTACGCCAAAATGATATTTTTCCCATTGTCCCAATATTTTCACTGGAATACGCCGATAGTAATAGGGTAGTTGTTTAGGTAATGTTTTAACATAGCCCAAAATCAATACATCAAATTCCGCTTGTTGGTATATTTTTTGCCAATTTTCTAAAACGGGGCGCAAATCTGCCAGAAAAAGTGCGTCATCTTCCAAAACCAATGCAGCGGAAAGATTTCTCTCTAACATTGTGTGATAAATTTTACGATGACTGAGTGTGCAGCCGATTTCTGGTGCCGTTAAAAAACGTTTTTTACGCAAAGCTCGTTCTGTCGGAAGATAGTGTTCAAAAGCTTCTTCTTGCGTTTTTTGACGAAAATCTACCGCATCAATCCATTGCGGTATTAAGCCAAAACGACTGCATTCTTGGGTAATAGAAGCGCGTCGTTCTGTGTTATCTTTAAGCGAAACGACAAAAACAGGAAAATCAGACATTTTTGCTCTCCTGTAAACACATACCAGTGAGCAGTGTTAATGTTACAGCAAAAAATACCATACCGAGTTGTAAAGACAAGAAAACATCAGATAAACAAAAGGTTAACGTGCAAAATAATAAGATTTGTCCACATTGTGCTGCATTACGCTGATTTTGCGTTTTTGCGGTATGCGCAATGCGATAGAAGAAACGCCAAGACGATAATAACAATAATAATAATGCTGCTACGCCTAATAAACCTTGTTTAACAGCATAATCTAAAAACTGGTTGTGTGCGTGCGTAAAGGTTACTGCCTGTTCTGAAATCATATCTTGTACATATTGAGCATGCTTTAACGCATAATAATTTTCTTCGCCCCAACCTAATAATGGCTTTTGCAAAAAACCGTCCCACGCACTTTGCCAAAATTGCAGACGCAAACCTAGAGAAGTATCACGATTTTCACCCGAAAAATATTGTTGCAAATTCGTGTATCCTTCCATAATGCGCACCATCATACCACTTTCAGGCAGCAAAATTAACACAGCAAGTGCAATAACTACTCCTGTCAAAATCCAAACACCACTGCGCACACTGTGCCGATATTGCCACACCAGCCACAGTAAAATAGGCGGTAAACACAACCAAGTACCTCGTGAACCAGTGAGAATACTGCATAAAATACCACCCAACCCCGCCATTAAATACAATGCCGCTGTTTTCAGCTTATTTTGGTCAATCGCAGCAAACACACAAAACAAACAAAAAATACCTAATGTCATTGCCACACCACCAGCAGGAATAATTGGCTGACGCTCAATCAATGCGCGCGGTAAATTAAGAAAATAGCGGTCGTAAACCGCAATAACACCCAAAACCGCCGATGCAGCCGCAAAAATTCTGGCAACAAAAGTAAAGGAAAGCCATTGTTTCGCAACCATAAAAATCAATGGGAATGTCAATAGCAAAGGAATATTCTCTTTTGTTTGAGCAATACGTTCACCATGAATAACACATAATATCCATTCCGTAAAAACATAAATCAATATAGCCGCTGGCACAATCAAGCTTGCACGCGAATAGTTTTTAATCGTTTTCAAATAAGGCAATGCCAATAAAAACAAAATACTGGGCGCAATATAGAAAAAATTACGTTGCGCAACTGTTGCAACAGTAATATAAAAAAACAACAGCAAGAAAAGTGTGGTTTTACGCATAATGAAAAAGAATTTGCATTAAAAAGGTAGTGGGTTTTAACTAAAATAACAATAAAAAAACAATTTTGCTAACACAGCATTCAGTTTCCATTTTTTTGAGCAAGTGAAGCACGAATTTTATGCAAAGTTTGCGTTGTAGACGTTTGGTGTAAAAAAGGAATGGAATGCACTTGTCCGCCACGTGATAAAGTTTCTTTTGCGCCAACAATGTTTTCAGGCAGCCAATCGCCACCTTTAACAAGAATATCGGGTTGAATATCTTCAATCAATTGTGCTGGCGTGTCGTCATCAAACCAAGTAACAAAATCCACATCTTTTAAGGCAGCCACAACAGCTGCGCGATTAGCTAATGAATTGATGGGACGATCATCTCCCTTGCCTTGCCTTTTAACCGATGAATCAGTGTTTAACGCCAAAATCAAGCAAGCCCCTAATGCACGCGCTTGAGCAAGATAAGTAACGTGTCCACGATGCAAAATATCAAAGCAACCATTGGTAAAGACCAATGGGCGTGGTAATTGTGTTAACTGCGTCATCAATTGTTCAGGCGCGATGATTTTTTGTTCAAAATCAGGTAAAGGATAATGAAAAGTGGACATTTTTTAATCCTTGTTTTAGCTTCACTTCGTTCGCAGAAACTGCGGCTTGTTTTAGCTTTGTTGAAATTCTTGCCATTTTATACGTGCAGCACATAGTACCGCAAAAATACTTTGTTTTCTATAACGAAAAACAAGAAAACTATTGACGCAAGCAGAATAAAATAATATGATTTCGCGTTTATGTTAGACCGAATTTTGATTGACCCACAAGCTTTTGCTGAAAAGGGCGAAACGTTGCAAGGACAAGTTTTATTGAAAGACTTGGATACGCGCGTTTTATCTTCTGATATTGTTGACGATTCAGCTGCCGTATCTTACCACATTCAAGGTGGTTTAGATAAATGGCAGCGTCCGTTTTTTGATTTATCCCTTTCAGGCAGCATTTTATTACGCTGTCAGCGTTGTTTAGGTGAAATGCCTTTTGTGCTGGAAGAAGATTGTCGTATTGTGTTGTTTGACAATGAAGATGAATTAGATAAAGCAATGTTGGCAGATGAAGAATTAGACGGAATGTTGGTTGAAAGTGAGTGCGATGTCTTCTCTTTATTGGAAGACCAAATTTTGATGGCATTACCGTTTTCTGCTTTGCACGATGCTTGTGATGATGCTGATTTAACCGCCAGCAATCAAGACAAACCCAATCCTTTTGCTGTGTTGGCGGGTTTGAAAAAATCGGATTAAATATTTGTTACCTTTTATTGATTTAGGAGCTTGAAATGGCTGTTCAACAAAATAAAAAATCTCCCTCTCGTCGTGGTATGCACCGCTCACACGACGCTTTGACTGCACCTGCATTGTCTATTGATTCTGCAACTGGTGAAGTTCATCGTCCACATCATATTTCACCAAACGGTATGTATCGTGGTCGCAAAGTAACCAAAGCGCAAGGAGAATAATTCGCTTACGCCATAAAAGCCAGCGATTGCCTATTTCAAGCAAATTCGTCTGGCTTTTTTCCTTTATTTATTGATTTTATTTTGGGAACATTTTTTCAGGCAGCCATTTTTATACTGCCTGAACATCTTAATTGTTTACAAAGAGTAAAAAATGGTGCAAAAAGTTTGGTATAGCTACGACGATATTCATCGTGTCGTGCAAGAAATTGCTGAAAAAATAAAGCAATCAGGTATCCAATACGAAGCAATTATTGCCATTGGTGGCGGTGGTTTTATTCCTGCACGAATGCTACGAACTTTTTTGGGCGAATTTTTGGGTACATTATCCATTTATGCCGTCAGCACCAAGTATTACGACAGTGATTTTCAGGGCAAAGCAGGCAATGAAATTCAGAAAATTCAATGGTTAGACAGCACACCTACAGATTTAAACAGTAAAAAAGTACTGGTGGTAGACGAAGTTGATGACAGTCGTGTAACGATGGAATTTGTGCTGACTGAATTGCAAAAAGATGGTTTTAACGATTTAGGCGTTGCCGTGATTCACAACAAACGCAAACCCAAAAAAGGCAAGCTGCCTGAAAATATTGCTTATTTTAGCGGTTTGGAAATTGGTGATTGGTGGATTAACTATCCTTGGGACGCTTTGGATATTGATGAACACAATCAAAATGCAATGAAATAAATAGGTTTCAGGCTGCCTGAATCATTCAGGCAGCCTTGTGTTGTCAATAACAATAAATAAAGGAAAAAAATGATTACATTGGCGGTTGATGCCATGGGTGGTGATATTGGTTTAGCAGTTACTGCACCTGCTGCAAGTGCTTTTTTGCAACAACATACCGATACGCGTTTAATCATGACAGGTGATGAAACCCTAATTCGCCAAGCCTTGCAACAAGCAAATGCACCCATATCGCGCATTGATATTGTGCATACTGATGAAGTAGTGGCAATGGACGAAACACCACAACACGCATTAAAAAACAAAAAACGCTCATCTATGCGTTTGGCTATTGAAGCAGTGAAATCAGGTGAAGCAATGGCTGCTGTATCTGCTGGCAACACAGGCGCATTGATGGCAACTGCACGGTTTGTGCTAAAAACCTTACCAGGCATTGAACGTCCTGCTATTGCAAAATTTTTGCCAACCAGCAATCAACAAAGCGTTTTGATACTGGATTTAGGTGCAAATGCAGACTGTACAGCTGAACAATTATTGCAATTTGCCCTACTAGGCAGCGAATTGAGTAACGCACTTAAACCCAACTGTGCGCCTGCAAAAATAGGTTTATTAAACATTGGCAGTGAAGACATAAAAGGCACAGAAATTGTCAAAAAAACTTTCCAATTGCTTCAACAAAGCAGCCTGAATTTTGTGGGAAATGTAGAAGGTGATGACATTTTAAAAGGCAATGTAGATGTGATTATTGCCGATGGTTTTGTGGGCAACATCGTTTTAAAAACCATAGAAGGCACCGTCAAATTTATGAGTCAAGGCATAAAAGAAACGTTTCAAGAAACTTGGTTAAGTAAATTACGCGCTTTAGTGGCTTTGCCAACATTAAAAATTTTTAAACAACGATTTGACCCAAGACGCTATAACGGCGCAATATTTTTAGGTTTACGCGGTATTGTCCTAAAAAGTCATGGTGGCACAGATGCGGTCGGTTTTACTTATGCTTTAGAAGAAGCGTATCAACAAGCAAAAACCGCTGATTTAACGCAGTTGTCGGAACGCATCACCCAACAACTTAATCAACAAACTGCATAAAATATTCAAATCACTTGAATTTTTAAACAATACCCCCATTTTGACCAAGGTTTTTTACAACTTAATTTCCCTGAAAACCATAAATAATATAATAGGTTATTGCAGGATTATTTTTTTGTTTGGCACCACTTATTGGGCTTCAACACCAGCCAACGAATCTTTCAGGCAGCCAAATAAAATCATCAACAAGTGAGTTTAAATAATGAGCAATCCAAATCAAGTGGACGACGACCAAAAAGAACAAAACGAACAAGACATCAATCGCCCGTTAACACCAGAAGAACAGCGCGATCGTTTACGTCGTTTGATTTTGCAAGGTAAAGATCGTGGTTACATTACTTACGCTGAAATCAACGATGCGCTGCCTGATGATATGTCTGATGCGGAACATATTGACAACATCGTCAATATGATTCAAGGATTAGGGATTCAAGTAACCGAAGAAGCCCCTGACGCTGAAACACTGTTGATGAGTGATAACAGCGCAGGTATGACCGATGATGATGCCGTTGCCGAAGCAGAAGCCGCGTTATCACAAGATTCCGATTTTGGACGAACCACCGACCCTGTGCGTATGTATATGCGCGAAATGGGACAAGTAGAATTACTGACGCGCGACCAAGAAATCGGTATTGCCAAAAAAATTGAAAACGCCCTAAAAAGTATGATTCAAGCCATTTCAGCTTGTCCTGGTTCTGTTGCAGAAATTTTGGCATTGATTGAACAAGTGAAAAAAGATGAAATTCGTGTGGACGAAGTAGTGGAAGCCATTATTGACCCCAATGAAGTCCTGCTCAACGAATTAGGTCTAGACCATTTAGAAAGCATTCCAACGCCTGCACCACACGTTACCGAAGAAAATGAAGACGAAAACGATAACGATGCAGAAGAAGATGAAGAATACAATGCCAATATGGTCAGCCAAGATTTAGACGCACTAAAAACAGAAGTATTGGCACACTTCAAACAAATTGAAAAAAGTTACGGCTTAATGATGCGTGCGCTCAATAAAAGTGGCAGCACCAATGCCAAATATTTGGAACACCGCGAAGCCATTGCACGCAAATTATTAGAAGTCCGCTTTACCGCACGTCAAATTGACAGTTTAGGCAACAACTTACGCACACGTATGGACAGAGTACGTCATTTAGAACGTGAAGTACGCGATATTTGTTTAGAACGTGTGGGTATGAATTTGGATTACTTCCGTGAAAACTTCCCCAAAAACATCACCAATTTAGATTGGGTAATAAATGAATTGGAAACCAACAATTCATGGAACGAAGCACTAGAACGTTTTCAATTCGCGATTTTGGAAAAACAAACCGAAATGGCAGAAATTGAACAAAACGCAGGTATTCCCATCGCAGAGTTGCGCGAAATCAGCAAAAATATGACGGCTAGCGAGAAAAAAACCGCCGCTGCCAAACAAGAAATGATTCAAGCAAACTTACGTTTAGTCATTTCCATTGCCAAAAAATACACCAACCGTGGTTTACAATTTCTTGACCTAATTCAAGAAGGCAACATTGGTTTAATGAAAGCAGTGGATAAATTTGAATACCGTCGTGGTTACAAATTCTCCACTTATGCAACGTGGTGGATTCGCCAAGCGATTACACGCTCCATTGCAGACCAAGCGCGCACCATTCGCATTCCTGTGCATATGATTGAAACCATCAACAAAATGAATCGCATTTCACGCAAACACCTGCAAGATCACGGTGAAGAACCCGATTCAGCACAACTTGCAAAAGAAATGGATATGCCAGAAGAAAAAATTCGTAAAATCATGAAAATTGCCAAAGAACCGATTTCAATGGAATCCCCTGTTGGCGATGATGATGACAGTCATTTAGGTGATTTTATTGAAGATGCGAACAATGTTGCGCCAGCAGATGCAGCGATGTATGCAGGTTTACGAGAAGTAACGCGCGATGTATTAGACAGCTTAACACCACGTGAAGCCAAAGTATTAAGAATGCGTTTCGGTATTGATATGAATACCGACCACACTTTGGAAGAAGTGGGTAAACAATTTGATGTAACGCGCGAACGAATCCGTCAAATTGAAGCCAAAGCCTTGCGCAAACTTCGTCACCCAACACGTTCCGACAAACTAAAAAGTTTCCTAGACAGCGAAAAAGGTAACTAACTATTTCAGGCTGCTTGAATAAAATCATTTCAGGCAGCCTGAAAAACATTTAAACTGTTATAATTCACCGTTGTTGAAAAACAAGCCAAGAAAATGAACGTTTCAGGCTGCCTGAAAAGGAAAAACTGATTATGGCATCAGACTATATCTTATTTATTGCTTTGATATTTTTATTAACTTTACTGCTGGCATCACGTCATTATTTAGTCCGTCAAGAATGCAAATTGGGTTACCCACGTCAAGGCGAAAATTTTGAAGATGTGAAACTACTGATATTATTGCAAAAAAACATTTTTGCCTTACGTTGCTATCGCCGCATTTACCCCAAAGCCAGCTTTGCCGAAGCCAAATATATGATTAACAAACTCCGTAAAGAATTAGCAGAATTAGCAAAAGTAACAACGTATAAAGAATTAGCAAAAGTCGCAACACAACATTCAGGCAGCCTGAAAAAATGATGATAAGAATAGGACAAGGCTACGACGTTCATCAACTGGTTGCCAATCGTCCCTTAATTTTAGGGGGCGTAAACATACCTTTTGAAAAAGGTTTATTGGGACACTCTGATGCTGACGCATTATTACACGCAATAACCGATGCACTTTTGGGTGCAGCAGCTTTGGGCGATATTGGTAAACTGTTTCCTGATACCGATGCAGCCCATAAAAATGCCGACAGTCGCCACTTATTGCGCCAAGCCTATGCGGTGGTACAACAAGCAGGTTGGCAAGTCGTCAACATAGACAGCACATTGATAGCACAACAACCCAAATTACGACCCTACATTGATAAAATGCGTACTCATATTGCCGAAGATTTAGGTTTACCCATTGATGCAGTAAACATCAAAGGCAAAACCAATGAAAAATTAGGATATTTGGGTCGTTGCGAAGCCATTGAAGCACAAGCGATTGTTTTATTAACACATTTATAATTTTTACTTCTTTTTTTGAAAGGCGGATATTATGTCAAAACAAGATGAATTAAAACAACAAGCAGCTGCCAAAGCAGTTGAATTTGTGCCAGAAAATGAATACATCGGTATTGGCAGTGGCACAACCGTAAATTTTTTTATTGAAGCACTCGGTAAAAGCGGAAAAAAAGTCAAAGGTGCCGTATCCACTTCACAAAAAACCAGTGAACTGATGGCACAATACGGTATTGCAGAAATATCGGCTAACGATGTTACACGTTTAGCGGTGTACATTGATGGTGCAGATGAAATCAATCACACTTTGCAAATGATTAAAGGCGGTGGCGGTGCGCACGTTCCTGAAAAAATCATTGCGCAATTGGCTGACCAATTCATTTGTATTGCCGATGAAAGCAAATACGTTACACGTTTAGGCAAATTCCCCTTACCTATTGAAGTATTACCTATGGCACGTTCTATGGTAGCACGTCAGCTGGTTGCAATGGGTGGGCAGCCTGAATTACGTATTGGTTACCACACCTTACATGGCAACGATATTTTAGACGTACGCGGTTTAGATTTATCACAACCTTTAAGCGTAGAACGTCAACTTAACGCCATCACAGGTATTGTAGACAACGGCTTATTTGCTGAAAAATCAGCAGATTTATTGATTTTAGCGCGTTCAAATGGCGTAGAATTGATTAACCCCCATGTTTAATGTATTCAGGCTGCCTGAAAACAATTGCATCAGAAACCTTGCTTTGGCAGGGTTTTTGATATTGATGTTTTTAGGGCAAACAGTTTATGCCGATAATCATCGTTTTCACGCCAAAGTTGTTAGTGTTTCCGATGGCGACAGCGTCCGCGTAGTAGACGAATATGGGCAAAAACACAAAATACGTTTATCGTATATTGATGCACCAGAACTCAATCAAGCAGGTGGACGCGAAAGCCGACAAACTTTGTATCACTTGGTTTATCGTGAAAACGTATTGGTAGAAGTATTTGATATTGATCGTTATAAACGCAAAGTTGCAAAGCTTAGCATTAATGGTGAAGACATCAATCTAAAACAAATTCAAACAGGACAAGCGTGGCATTACCAAAGCATTGCCAAAAAACAACAAAACCCAAGCAACTACCGCCTTTACCAACAAGCGCAACAAAACAGCCAAAACGCACGTTTAGGTTTATGGAAAAATCGCAAAGCCATTGCACCTTGGCAGTTTCGCCAACAGCAACGCAAACAACACTAAGCCTTGCTGCCTGAAAACATCAAATATTCAGGCAGCCCTTTTAAACAACATTAAATAAACAGACAGAATAAATCCTATGAAAACCGCAGAACTACGCCAAAAATTTTTACAATTCTTTGAAAGTAAAGAACACACCATTGTACGCTCATCAGGTCTTGTACCACATAATGACCCTACTTTGCTTTTTACCAATGCAGGTATGAATCAATTTAAAGACGTGTTTCTCGGTTTTGATAAACGTGCATATACACGCGCCACCAGCGCACAAAAATGCGTTCGTGCAGGCGGCAAACACAACGATTTAGAAAACGTGGGCTACACCGCACGTCATCACACCTTTTTTGAAATGTTGGGCAACTTCTCTTTTGGTGATTACTTCAAACAACAAGCCATTCATTATGCGTGGGAATTTCTCACCTCGCCCGAATGGTTAAACATTCCCAAAGACCGATTATTGGTTACCGTATACGCCGAAGATGACGAAGCCTACGACATTTGGCATCAACAAATCGGTATTCCAACGGAACGCATTGTGCGCATTGGCGACAACAAAGGCGCGAAATACGCCAGCGACAACTTCTGGCAAATGGGCGACACGGGACCTTGCGGACCTTGTACCGAAATTTTCTATGATCACGGTGAACACATTTGGGGTGGTATTCCAGGTAGTGCAGAAGAAGATGGCGACCGCTGGATTGAAATTTGGAATTGCGTCTTTATGCAATACAACCGCGATGAACAAGGCAATATGAATCCCTTGCCAAAACCATCAGTGGACACAGGAATGGGCTTGGAACGCATTGCAGCGGTGATGCAACACGTCAACAGCAACTATGAAATTGACTTATTCCAAAACCTACTCAAAGCAGTGGCGCGAGAAACAGGTGTTGCATTCAGTATGGACGTACCCAGCTTAAAAGTGATTGCCGACCATATTCGTTCGTGTTCATTTTTGATTGCAGATGGCGTAATGCCAAGTAACGAAGGACGCGGTTACGTATTGCGCCGCATCATTCGCCGTGCCGTGCGTCATGGTTACAAATTAGGACAAAAAAACGCATTTTTCCACAAATTAGTACCCGATTTAGTGGCGCAAATGGGCGAAGCATTCCCTGAACTTGTTGAAAAACAAGCACAAATTATAGAAACCTTAAAAGCCGAAGAAACCCGTTTTGCACAAACTCTAGAAACAGGTATGGCATTATTAGAAGACGCGCTTTCAGGCAGCCTGAAACAACTAGACGGCAAAATCATCTTCAAACTTTATGATACTTACGGCTTCCCTTACGACTTAACCGCCGATATTTGTCGTGAACGTCAAGTTGAAATGGACGAAGACGGTTTCAACAAAGAAATGGAAACACAACGTGCGCGTGCACGTGCCGCACAACACTTCAAAGCCGATACACAACTGGCTTATGATGGTCAAAACACCGAATTTAAAGGCTATACCGAACACAAAACCAGCGCAAAAATCATCGCCTTATACAAAGACAGCGAACCTGTTGACGTTTTAAAAGAAGGTGAAACAGGCGCAATTGTGTTAGACAACACCCCATTTTATGCAGAAAGTGGCGGTCAAATTGGCGATGTTGGTTATATTTTCGCGGGCGACAACCGCTTTAAAGTACGCGATACCCAAAAAATCAAAGCAGCCGTATTTGGACAATTTGGCGTATTGGTTTCAGGCAGCCTGAAAATAGGCGACAGCGTGAACGCGGAAATTGACAGCGATGTGCGTCAAGCCAATATGCGCAACCACAGTGCAACCCACTTAATGCACCGCGCATTACGTGAAGTTTTAGGAACGCACG
>JAFSQZ010000010.1 GCA_017446355.1 Neisseriaceae bacterium | reverse complement strand
TTGTGTAGAAAACGATTGATTTAAGTTTAAATGGACAATTTTATATTGGCTAAATCCCAAAGTTTTGCTCACATTTTTCGCACGTGTTTGAAAAGCTTTTAAAGCTTGTTCGCTGGCTTCTTCCACTGCTTTGGCACGGTTTTTAGCGGAAACAGAAAACGAAATATGGTCAATCATTGCATCATTTTGACTGTCGGCAATCAATTTATTCAAAGCATCAAATGCTTGGCTGGTGATTCGAATTTCAGCGGAATCTGACCAACCAATAATTTTATGATTATCGCCATATTCAGGATAAGTATGGCGGTTACCACTTTCCACTTCAAAATCTTTATTGCCTTGTGCGCGTGCCAACACGGCATTTAAACGACGTGTTACTGCATTGCTCACATTTTGACGCGATTTACCATTTTCAGTGATGCGCAACACAACATTCATTGTATCGTTAGGCACACGAACACTGGCACTTTCGCTAAATTCAACAATATTGTAGTTAATACTGTCTGCCCAAGCAGGCGTGGTCAAACAAGCCAAAATCGCACCACTGGCGATTATTTTTTTAATATTCATGGGTTTCATAACATTATCCTTAAAGTAAATATTCAGGCAGCCTGAAAAGCATTTTTCAATAGTTGTTACATTGTACTCGCCTTATGATTTTCAGGCAGCATTTTACATTTTGATGACTTTCTTTTACAAAATTACAAAAAAACTGCGTTAAACGCTTGCCACAAAACACGGTTAAGTATAGAGTTATGCAGTTTTTCGTTTTGATTTTAACTGACGTTGTCATCTTAAAGAAGAAAGAGGAATCATTATGTTGTTTGACCACATTCAAGCTGCGCCTGCCGACCCAATTTTAGGTTTAGGTGAAGCATTTAAAGCAGAAACTCGTGCCGAAAAAGTCAATTTAGGAATTGGCGTTTTCAAAGACGCACAAGGCAAAACACCTATTTTAAAAGCCGTAAAAGAAGCCGAAACACGCTTGTTGGCAGAAGAAAATACCAAAAACTATTTAACCATTGACGGTGTTGCCGCTTATAACGAAGCAACACAAGTTTTATTATTCGGTCAAGACAGCGATATCATCAAACAAAAACGCGCTAAAACCGCACAAAGTCTAGGCGGAACAGGGGCATTACGCATTGCTGCTGAATTTGTAAAACGCCAAACCAAAGCACAAAACGTATGGATTTCAGCACCCACTTGGCCTAATCACAACGCCATTTTTAATGCAGTTGGTATGAACATTCGCGATTACCGTTACTACAACAAAACCACACACGGCTTGGATTGGGACGGCTTGATTGAAGATTTAAGTCAAGCGCAATCAGGCGATGTTGTGTTGTTACACGGCTGTTGCCACAATCCAACAGGTATTGACCCCACACCAGAACAATGGGAAAGCTTGGCAAAAATGTCAGCAGAAAAAGGCTGGTTACCATTGTTTGACTTCGCTTATCAAGGCTTCGCCAACGGTTTAGAAGAAGACGCATATGGCTTGCGCGTATTCTTAAAACATAATCCAGAATTATTGGTTGCCAGCTCTTATTCTAAAAACTTTGGTATGTACAACGAACGCGTAGGCGCGTTTACCGTTGTTGCCACTGATGAAGGTTCAGCAAACCGAGCATTCAGCCAAGTAAAAACCATTATTCGCACACTGTATTCAAACCCAGCATCACACGGTGGCAATACTGTTGCAATGGTATTAAACGATGCTGCCTTAAAAGCACAATGGGAAGAAGAATTAACCCAAATGCGCACACGCATCAAACAAATGCGTCAAAAATTTGTAGATTTACTCAAAGAATGTGGCGCAGAACAAGATTTCAGCTTTATCGTTCAACAAAACGGTATGTTCTCATTTAGCGGTTTAACAGCAGAACAAGTAGACCGCCTAAAAGAAGAATTTGCGATTTATGCAGTGCGTAGCGGACGCATTAACGTAGCAGGTATCACAGATGATAATATTCGTTATTTGTGCGAAAGCATTGTAAAAGTATTGTAAAAACTTTTATCCATACAGGCTGCCTGAAAATATTTGGTATTTCAGGCAGCCAAAATATTTGTTTACGCAAAATACAGAGTAAATCAAAAAATATACTTATTAAATAATGAGTTATTTTTCAATTTGCTTCACCAAACTCAAAATTACGCATTTTATTAAGATTTAAGTTTAAAACTTTTAAAAAAAAGTATATAATCCGAAAGTTTTTGTGATTTTTATCAATTTTAAAACCCATTAGCTTGGGCAAACAGTGATTGTTTAATGGTTTAATAAAAAAGCCGTAAAACAATCACAAAACACTTTCAGGCTGCCTGAAAAGTGTTTCAATCACTCCAACCGCAGGATTGGTCGCAATCTGGTAGCGGTTTTCATTAACTTTTTATATTTAAGGATTTAAAATGTCGCAAATAATTCAAGCAACTGCTCGAGAAGCGCAAGGTACGAGTGCGAGCCGCCGCCTGCGTAACGAAGGCAAAGTACCCGCTATTGTTTATGGTTTAGGCGAAGTTCAAGCCATCGCAGTGGATCATAAAGAAATGTTCTATGCTTTGCAAAAAGAAGCATTTTTCACTCAAGTATTGAAATTAAACATTGACGGCAAAGAACAAGACGTTATTGTGCGTGATTTCCAAATTCACTCTGTAAAACAACAAGTGCAACACATTGACTTTCAAGCAGTGAATTTAAACGAACCTTTGCGTATGCGTTTACCATTGCACGTTGTCAATGCAGAAAAATCACAAGCAGTTAAATTACAAAGCGGTCGCGTATCTTTGTTAACCAATATGGTTGACACAATCGTTGACCCCAAAAACATTCCAGCTGCTTTGGAATTAGATTGTGAAAAAGTTGTGGCAGGTGATATCTTACACTTGTCAGATATTAGTTTTCCAGAAGGTGTACAAAGCATCGCATTGAAACGTGGTGATAATTTAGCAGTAGCAACTGTTTCTGGTAAAAAAATCTAAACAATATTAGTGAGTTATTGATTTAATTCCACTATAAAGGCTGCCTGAATGTGTATCAATATATTCAGGCAGCCTTTTTTTAGTACCCACGAGCAAAAGCAACGCATCAAGAACGAATATTACAAATGTATTGGCTGGCTACAATGACCAATGCAAGAAATAGAATGAGTGCAAATGCGTTTAGCAGAAAATACTACAGATTTAACTTTAAACGATAGTTCGCATAATGATAATTATGTAAAATTATTGACCAATAATTAAAATATGCAGTGGAATATTAAAATATACAGCCTCGCCGTGTGCTACGCTCGCACCCACCCATTCCCAAAGCACCGTTCAAAATTTCTTTGGCAGTATCAACCGATTGTGGCGTGTCCTGATGAGTTGTAACGGCTTGTTGCTCTTGCTGTTCAACCGCCGTATCTTTCAGGCTGCCTGAACAATTATTTCAACGGATACAAATTTTCACAACCTTTGCTACTGCGACTGATTTTTTTTGCAGATAGACATTGTTCTAATTGATTTACTCTTTCATTAGTAAATGCAAGTCTATCCATTGCTTCCATCAAATAGTGCATTGTGCCTAATGAATAATTTGGCGGAATATTACAAAAAGAATTTATTTCTTTTGTTTTTACCCATTTTTTTTTGATAATTTTTTAATAAAACTTTTTCATCATTAGGTAATGCTCTCATTATTTTTTTATACTTTTGATTAAGCATTTTATCTTGTTTTTCATATTCTTCATTAGCGCATTCTCTCATTTGATTATCACCAAATTTATTTTCCATACATTTATCATACTCTTTTGAGTAACTAATAATGTTAATATCTTCTGTCATTATTCTATCAACACAATCACCATTACATATTTCTGATATGCAAAAATCAACATCGTCAGGTTCAAAGTTAATATTTTTATCATATATAACTTCTGACTTTGTTTCATCGTAATATATTTTTCCTTTTGTTTGTTGGATTTGTGTTTTTTAAGTTTGGTTTAAAGCGAATACGAAAAGTTAAATTTAACTTATAATGTACGCTTTTTATTTTGAATAAGTGATGTTTTCAGGCTGCCTGAAAATATGCATTGAAACCTTTACAAAACTTGTTGTTCTGATTGTTTTACATAAACATAAATATTTTTTACTTTATTCAATTCAACTGAATTTTAATTAAATTTGATGAGCATTATATGACCAAATCCACTCGCTTCGTCCCACCTCCATTTGCTAACCATAGCCCAAAAACTTGGTATCAGGCAGCGGCGCAACACCCTGCTTTTATCCGCGATGCTTCACAAGAAAAAGCGATTGAGTATTTAGATGTATTGTGGACTGAATTGATGATGTTTAAGCGCAAACGCAATCGTTTTCTCGGTCGTAGCTTGCGTTCACCACAAGTGCCAACAGGTTTGTATTTTTATGGTGGTGTGGGACGCGGTAAAAGTTTTTTGATGGACGCTTTTTTTGGGTGTCTGCCCTATCGCCGTAAACGTCGTATTCATTTTCATGCGTTTATGGCGGAAATTCATCAACGTATGCGTGAGAAAAAACACGAAGTTAATCCTTTGAAAGCGGTGGCAGAAGATATTGCGCAAGAAATTCGTGTATTGTGTTTTGATGAGTTTCACGTAAGTGATATTGCTGATGCGATGATTTTAGGACGTTTATTGGAAAACTTGTTTGAACAAGGTGTGGTTTTGGTGGCAACGTCAAATTACGCACCATCGGAGCTTTATCCGCAAGGACAAAATCGCAGCAGTTTTTTGCCAACCATTAAATTGATTGAAGAACGATTGACGGTGTTAAATGTAGATGGTGGTGAAGATTATCGTTTACGTACTTTGCAGCCTGCTGATGTGTTTTTTGTACCCAATAATGCTGATAATGAGAAACGACTTGAACAGGTTTTTCAGCGTTTAACGGCTCACGATAAAAAGCTGCCTGAAAAAATCATTATTCATCATCGTGAACTACATTGCAAGGCGCGTACAGAACGTGTGATTTGGTTTGATTTTCGTACTTTATGTTTTGGTACACGTTCCCAAGCCGATTATCTTTGGCTGGCTGAACACTATACGCACGTTTTTATTTCTGGCGTGGAAAAAATGACACCAAATGAAAAAAATGAAGCACGCCGTCTGACTTTATTGGTTGATGTGTTTTACGATTTTCGGGTGAAATTGTGTTTAACGGCAGAAGTGCCGATGGAGGCGTTGTATACCGAAGGTGATTTTGCACACGAGTTTGTGCGCACGGTTAGCCGTTTAGTGGAAATGCAATCCAGCGATTATTTAGCCCTGCCTCACTTGACGCTTGCTTCGTAAAATAAGGGTGTTTTTGAGTAACACAAAATAAATAAAGATTGAACGATTTTTTCAATATGTTTTAAGATTTAAGAAGAATCAGAAAAAATGAACGAACCCAATAATATTATTGTCGGCTTATCTGGTGGCGTAGATTCCAGTGTAACTGCGTATTTGTTAAAACAACAAGGTAAAAATGTGCGTGGCGTGTTTATGCAAAACTGGGAAGATGACGACGATGATGAATATTGCAGCATCAAACAAGATTCTTTTGATGCGATTGCTGTTGCGGATATTTTAGGTATTGACATTGATATTGTGAACTTTGCCAGTGAGTATAAAGACAAAGTTTTTTCCTATTTTTTACAAGAATATCAGGCAGGTAGAACCCCTAATCCTGATGTTTTGTGTAATGCCGAAATTAAATTCAAATGTTTTTTGGATTACGCGATTGAACACGGTGCAGAAGCTATTGCAACGGGGCATTATGCACGCAAAGAAGTGCGCGATGGTGTGCATTATTTGCTTAAAGGTTTGGACAACAATAAAGACCAAAGCTATTTTTTGTACCGTTTACAACCGCATCAATTAAGTAAGTCTATTTTTCCGTTGGGGCATTTACAAAAACCAGAAGTACGCCGTTTAGCTGCCGAAGCATTGTTGCCAACTGCTAATAAAAAAGACAGTACGGGGATTTGTTTTATTGGTGAACGCCCTTTTCGTGCTTTTTTGCAGCAATACTTGCCGACCAATAGCGGTGAGATGGTTACGCCTGAAGGTAAAGTTGTTGGTGAGCATCTTGGTTTAATGTTTTACACTTTGGGACAACGAAAAGGTTTAGGGATTGGTGGTGAAGGAGAACCTTGGTTTGTGGCTGGAAAAGATTTAGCAAATAATCAACTGATTGTGGTGCAAGGACACGAACACCCTTTGCTATACAGCAAAAGCCTACAAATGAACCAATTAAGTTTTACGCTGCCTGAAAAACCTAAATCAGGACGGTATACGTGTAAAACACGTTATCGTATGCAAGATGCTGCGTGTGAATTATCTTATTTAGATGAGAATACGGCACAATTGATTTTTGATGAACCTCAATGGGCGGTTACACCAGGTCAATCGGCTGTTTTATACAATGGTGAAGTGTGTTTGGGCGGTGGCATTATTTTGGCTACCCAATAGTTGCACTTTGTTTGGCATAGAAATATTTAAGGTTTCAGGCAGCCTGAAAACAAAAAATGGCATTATTTTGAAAAAGCGAATGGTTTGGATAAAAATAGATGACATTTGTATCACAACAAATGCCATCTATTTTTTTGTATGCTAACTAGATATATTCTACTGTTAAAATCTCATACTCGCGCATACCGCTTGGTGCTTGAACTTCGGCGATTTCGCCTTCTTCTTTGCCAATCAATGCACGCGCAATCGGTGAATTAACAGAGATTTTTTTCACTTTAATGTCCGCTTCGTCATCACCTACAATTTGATAACGAATTTCTTCATCATTACTTAAATTTAATAAGGTAACCGTTGCCCCAAATACAATGCGACCATCGGCGTGAATTTCTTGTGGATTGATAATATGTGCGTGAGAGAGTTTGTGTTCCAACTCTGCAATGCGACCTTCAATAAAACCTTGTTTTTCTTTGGCAGCTTCGTATTCTGCGTTTTCTGATAAATCACCGTGTGAACGGGCTTCGGCAATGGCTGCAATGATTTCAGGACGTGCAACGCTTTTTAGTTGCTGTAATTCTTCTTTAAGTTGTTGCGCACCAAAAGTAGTTAAAGGGATTTTGTTCATATATTTAGTTCCGTTATATTCTGGCTAAAACCTTTGCAATAGGCTGCCTGAATAGTGATTAAATCAATAAAAAGAAAAAGGCAAGCCGCGTTGTACGGCTTGCTGGGTCAGGGCGCATTGTATCAAATTTACGCCCCCTATTTCAATTGGTTTATTGTAAGGGTTGCATACCCATATATTCTAATAAGAAATTGGTAAATGCAGGGTTTTTAGGCTTGTTGCTCATATATGGCCAGCGTTGTTGCCAACCCATCAAAGCATTTTTTATATAAGCTTTTGATTGTTCTGCTGAAATTTTGCCACTTTGACTTGCTACGGCAGCTTCTTGATACACTTCATAAACATTGTCATCAACGCTGTTGCTGCCTATGTGTTGTTTACGGAATTGATTAAGCATAAGGGCTGCCTGAACTTTGGTTATTTTGCCATTTTGAACTTGTGTACCCAAGCGTTGTGCTTCGGCGCGAAGTTTGGCAACATCAGACCAGTGCTTACTGTCTAATTGGTAAGCAGCGGTGGTTTGTGTGGTTCTTCCTTTGCTTTTGCCCCAACTTGGCATAATAGAAGAAACGCTACACGCATTTAACAATAAAGTACCAGCAAGAATAAGTGGTAAATATTTTTTCATTTTTTCACCTATTATTTGTAAACATCAAATATTGTAAACAAGCAATAATTATACCTGATTTTGTTTAACCATATTTTCAGGCAGCCTGAAAAGTTTCATTTTCATAGCCATTGGGATTATTTTTTTGCCAATGCCAAGCATCGCGTATCATTTCAGGCAGCTGACGTTTTGCCTGCCAATTTAATTCTCGCCAAGCTTTTTGTGGGTCTGCATAACATTCCGCAATATCGCCTGCACGACGTTCTTTAAAAACATAAGGCACACGCTGCCCTGTTTCACGTTCAAAAGTTTGGACAATGTCTAAAACTGAATAACCTTTTCCTGTGCCCAAATTATAAATATGCGTCCCTGCTTCACGCGCTTTGACATTCAAAGCTTGTACGTGTCCTTGCGCCAAATCAACTACGTGGATATAGTCGCGCACACCTGTGCCATCGGCTGTGGGATAATCATTACCGAAAATGGATAATTCTTTGAGTTTTCCTGCGGCAACTTGAGTTACATAAGGCAATAAATTATTGGGAATACCGTTGGGTTGTTCGCCAATTTTGCCACTGGCGTGCGCACCAATGGGATTGAAATAACGCAAAATAATCACGCTCCAATCAGGTTGCGCACGCTGCATATCCATCATAATGCGTTCCATCATATGTTTGCTGGTGCCATAAGGATTGGTGGTTGCACCAGTGGGAAAATTTTCATTGATGGGCATAGTTTTGGGTTCACCGTATACGGTTGCCGATGAACTGAACACAATGCTTTTTACACCTGCCTGTTGCATTTCTTCCAATAAAATCAGGCTGCCTGAAACATTGTTGTCATAATAACGCAAAGGCTGCGCCACGCTTTCACCAACGGCTTTTAAGGCAGCAAAATGGATAACGCTGTCAATTTTGTTTTCGTTAAAAATGCGTTTTAAAAGTTCACGGTCGCGAACATCGCCTTGATAAAGTTTGGGTAAAACCCCTGTAATCATTTTGATGCGTGTCAAGACATTAGGGTGTGCATTGCAAAAATTATCAAGAATAATCGGCGTGTGTCCTGCATTAAGCAGTTCCACAACCGTATGCGCACCAATAAAACCTGCGCCGCCAGTTAATAAAATATTCATAATATTTAAGAAAATAGTTACAAGATGACGGATTATAGCATTTAGTTATAAGCAAAATGCTGATAAATTATTTTTTTAGGCAGCCTGAAACGTTTATACTGCAAACGTTTTATAACGCTTTCTGAATATTTTTTTAACAAACAAAGGACAAAATAATGAATATTGCAAACAGTGTCATTGATTTAATTGGCAACACCCCTTTGGTTCAATTGAATACATTAAGCAAAGATTTACCAGGTAAAGTTGTTGCTAAATTAGAATTCTTTAATCCTGGCAACAGCGTTAAAGACCGTATTGCTGCCAATATGATTGCCGAAGCAGAAAAAGCAGGCAAAATCAAAGAAAACACCATTATTGTGGAGCCTACTTCTGGCAACACAGGCATTGGTTTAGCGATGGTATGCGCCGCCAAAGGCTATAAATTGGTGATTACCATGCCAGAAAGTATGAGTAAAGAGCGCAGAGTGTTGTTGCGCGCATTTGGTGCAGAATTGATTTTAACACCTGCTGCCGAAGGTATGGCTGGTGCTATTGCCAAAGCAGAAGAATTGGTGAACAGTAATCCAGATGTTTACTTTATTCCACAACAATTTGAAAATGCTGCCAATCCAGCCATTCACCGTCAAACCACAG
>JAFSQZ010000094.1 GCA_017446355.1 Neisseriaceae bacterium | reverse complement strand
GGCTGTATGATTGAAATCCCCTCTGCCGCGCTCACCGTTGCCACCTTACTCAAACACGTTGATTTCATTTCCATTGGTACCAATGACTTAATTCAATACACCCTATCCGTAGATCGCAACGATGACAGCGTCAGCTACCTTTACCAACCCGCGCACCCAGCCGTTATCAAACTACTCAACCACATCATTCACACCGCCAACCGAATGAATAAAGAAGTCAGCATCTGTGGCGAAATGGCAGGCGACACCACCTACACACGTCTTTTACTGGGTTTAGGTTTAAGAACATTCTCTGTAAACACCAACAACCTACTTGCCGTAAAAGAAATGGTTTTACACACACATTTAGACAACATTGAAAACAGCATCAGCAAAATCTTACGCAATGAAGACCCTGATAAAAGTGAAAACTTACTACAAAAAATCAACCAACAAGCCATTGAATAATTCACTTTTCAGGCAGCCTGAACATTCAATCAAACACAACAAAAAGCAACAGACACTTGACAAACAAAAAGAGCATCGCTATACTTTCATCTTTCAGACGCGGGGTGGAGCAGCATGGTAGCTCGTCGGGCTCATAACCCGAAGGTCGTAGGTTCAAATCCTGCCCCCGCAACCAATTTCAAGTCGTGTTTTAAAAACACGACTTTTTTTGTTTGCGTGAATGCATCAAGATAAGCTGCTATCGGTTATAATGCAACGATAATTTTTCTAAAAAAGGCATACATCATGCAAGAAAAAACACATCAAGACATTATTATTTATGGCACAACCAGCAATGGCAAAGTATTTCGTCCCAGTGATTGGGCAGAACGACTTTGTGGCATCTTATCATCTTTTGACAAAGGCAATCGCCTATTCTACAACGAATTGGTTCGCCCCATCTTAATTGACAAAGTGCGCAGTGTTACCATTGATACACGTTTAGAAACACTTAACGAAAGTATGTTTCGTTTTCTTATGGATTTTGCTGCCGATAATGACTTACGCGTATTAACGGCTGACGAACTAGCCAAAGAACAAAACCAAGCAACGCAGCCTGAACACATCAACACAAAACCTACTGCCGAAGCCATCAACACCACAGAAAACAACACAACAGTAGACAACATTATTGAAGACAAGGCAGAACAAAAATCTTCAGAAATCTCTACGCGCAGCATTTTGCGTGAAATCACCCCAGCAGAAACAGCAACCGCCTTTTCCGCATTAAGCATTTTGCGTCCACTATTAACAGACATCAACGGTTTTGTAGAACAAGTAAACAACGTACAACGCACACAAGGTTATCGTTTATTAGGTATTTATGAAGAAGGCAAAGTTAACGCAGTTGCCGTATGTGGTTTTCGAGAAGAAACCAATTTAGTAAGTGGTCGCCATATTCACATTGATGACTTGGTTACTGTGCCACAAAGTCGCCAACGTGGTTACGCAAAACGTTTATTAAACGAAGTTCTCCGTATTGCCAAAGAACACAACATTCATCAAATTCAAACAGACAGCAACGTAAGCAAAGAGCGAAAAACAGCGCATCGCGTATTATTTGAACACGATTTTGAAATTCATGCTTATCACTTTGTAAAATATCTTGATTAAATTTTAGGCATATCAGATAACGCAGTGATAATGGGTTAAAAAAATCTGCAAACGCTATTTTACAACTCGCCATTCTCAATAAAAGCGAAGAGTCTTTATTAAACAAAAATAAGATTCTTCGCTTTTCTATGCAAATTTAAAAATAACGCATTTTGCTAGCTTTTCAGGCAGGGCAGATTAAACATTCAAGTGAACCATCAAAAGAAAGTTTTTTGTAAAATATATCATTTGAATAATGATTAGGCAAAAATACAACACTTTAAAAACTTATCTATTTTACATAACTTATT
>JAFSQZ010000093.1 GCA_017446355.1 Neisseriaceae bacterium | reverse complement strand
CTGCCGAAGGTGCGTTTATTGGTGGCGAGGTGGGAGCGAAACGTTTGTCGTTTAAAGGAGATGCGAGTGGACATGAACAAGTAGTGGACTTAGGCTTAAAAGCAGGTTATGACTTTGATAATGCTCGCGTTTATGGTGCTTATCAGTACAACACAGCAGGAGAATTGGAAGATGCAGGGGAATACAGTATCAATAATGTTGTTGTTGGTGCTGATTTCACTCCTGCATCTAGCAGCAATCCTAATTTAAAAGGCTTATTTGGCGCGTATGCTGGTTATTCTGATCTAGATGGCGAAGCAGATGGTGCTATCCTTGGTGTGCGTGTGGGCGGCATCTATAATTTTACTAAAAACCATGAATTAGAATTCGGTGTTAAAGGTGAATTTGCTAATTATGGAAAAATTACACTCGGTGAAGTTAACGGACAAGAAATTAAAGCAAAAGTGAAAGCAGCTAACTTTGGTGGTTTCTTGGGCTATAACTACAAATTCTAATGTGCTTTAAATCACTTTAAATCCATAAAAGCCACTGTTTTACAGTGGCTTTTTGATTGCCAAGAAAACATTGGAATACTTGCCAAGCTTATCGTGCTGTTGCGCACTTTTAAAATGCAGCCATTTTTTTCTTCACTATTTAAATAGTTTTTTCTTTTTGTTTATCTAAAAAATATTAGTAACAAAAGCATTCGCATCAACATCAATAAATACCGAAAAAATTGATGGTTTAAGTGTACAATATCGCAAGCGTTGTTCTGTGAACATTCAGGCAGCGCATACAATAAAAATCTTATGCCAATGCTGCCTGAACATCGTTTAAACATTTAATTTATTACATTTATTTATTTATTTACATAAACCAGTTAATCAATATGAAGCCCTACCCTAGCCTTTTTGTTCGTCTTATCAGTGGTGTGCTGTTAATTGCTATGACTTACGCCATTTATGTTTGGCGAAAAGATATTGAACTTTTTCACCCTAAAATATTGTGGAGCAGCTTATTGGTATTCATTGCTTACACATTATCTGCACTGTCCATCAATGCTTTGATGCGTTTTCCTGGTAAACAAACTTGGCTGCATATTTTGCCAACCGTTGGCTTATCTTATGGCGCAACGTTTACCATTTTTGCCGTGCTTTTTATGATGATTTCTAATAGTTTCGTGTGGTTTAACGCGTTATTGACGACAATCTATTTTCTTATTGATTACTGGTGGCGCAGCAAAAAACATATTGATATGGCATTTATTCCCATTGGTCGCGCCGTTGTTGCTGAACAAATTAAAGAAGTCAATTGGTTGCGTTTAGATGAACCCAAGCTGCCTGAAAATCCCATTCAAGCGGTTGTGGCGGATTTGTACAGTCCTGATTTAACGGCATTATGGCAAAAGTTTCTTGCACAATGTACGCTGGATAATATCGCTGTCTACAATATTCGCCAAGTGGAAGAGTCGCTCACTGGACGAGTGCGCATTCACCATATGTATGAAAACGATTTGGGTTCACTTTTGCCATCGCCAACCTATATTATGGTTAAATATTTATTTGATTGTGTATTGATTATTTTCAGCCTGCCGCTGACTTTACCGATTATGCTGATAACAGCCATCGCCATTCGTTTAGAAAGTGAAGGCAATGTTTTGTTTACCCAAAAACGCGTAGGCAAAGGTGGCAAAGAATTCACGATTTACAAATTCCGCAGTATGGCAAGTAACTCTGAACAAAACGGCGCACAACTTGCCCAAATCGGCGACAGTCGCATTACGCGTGTTGGTCAATTTATCCGCAAAACCCGTATTGACGAGTTGCCACAGTTTTTCAATGTTCTCAAAGGTGATATGAGTTTAATCGGTCCACGTCCTGAACAAAAAGCCTTTGTTGAACAATTTGAACAAAGTATTCCGTTTTATAACTACCGCCATATCGTTCGTCCCGGTTTGTCAGGCTGGGCGCAAGTTACACAAGGCTACGCAGGCAACGAAGACGAAACCAAAGTCAAAGTGGAACACGATTTTTATTACATCAAACATTTATCTTTTTCACTAGATGTCCTGATTCTCTTTAAAACCATCAAAACCATTCTCACGGGTTTTGGCGCAAGATAATTCAGGCTGCCTGAAAGGAATATTATGTACACACGTCGTCAATTTCTCATCGGTGGTTTTGCTTTATATTTAAGTGCTTGTGGCACATCAAAGCGGCACGCTCAAATTTCCAAAGGTAGTCTTGTGAGCGCGTTGGGCGACTCGCTTACTGCGGGTTACGGCACAACACCCAACACTGCTTATCCAGAAGTATTGGCGCAACTGACTGGTTGGCAAGTACAAAATGACGGCGTTTCAGGCGACCAAACCAGTCATATTTTGGCGCGTTTAGACAGTGTCTTAAACAAAAATCCTAAACTCATTTTATTAGGCATTGGTGGCAACGACTTTTTGCACCGTATTCCCACCGAACAAACCCACAAAAACCTCACCCAAATCATCACCAAAATTCAGCGCAACAATATTCCACTTGTACTGATTGCCGAACCTCATCTCACCACAGGCGCACTGATTACTGGACAACTTTCCGACCACCCTATTTACGCCGAACTTGCCAAACAACACAAACTTCCATTATTTAGCGATGCTTGGGCAGATATTTTGTCCGACAAATCCCTTAAATCCGACCAAATCCACGCCAATCAAACAGGTTACCGAGAATTTGCCGAGAAGTTGGCAAAATTTTTGAAAGAAGAAGGTTTTTTAAGATAAACCACAACCATACTTTGTTTTGAATACTATTGCTTTAAATTTTAAATAAAAATAAAGTAAAAAAAAACACTGCCTACTAAAAACGTAAGCAGTGTTTTTTATGACTACTTTCAGGCTGCCTGAAAAGCAGTGAAACGAATAAATATATTAAACATTTTCTTCGTTACTTTCACTTTGTTCAACAACAGTTTCAGCAGCTTCACTGGCTTGTTGTTCAAGGCGTTGTTTTGCCCAAGCAGCACGACGTGAGCGGTGATAGCTTAAACCAGTACCTGCTGGAATAAGTCGTCCCACAATCACGTTTTCTTTTAAACCACGCAAGTCGTCTTTTCGTCCCATAATTGCCGCTTCGGTTAAGACGCGAGTGGTTTCTTGGAACGATGCCGCTGAAATGAAACTGTCGGTAGACAAAGATGCTTTGGTGATACCCAATAAAATGTTGTCAAAACGAGCAGGCTCTTTGCCTTCGGCAATGGCTTTTTCGTTCGCTATCATCACTTCAGCGCGTTCTACTTGTTCGCCTGTGATGAAGTGAGTATCGCCTGGATCGGTGATGTTTACACGACGCAACATTTGGCGAATGATAACTTCAATGTGTTTATCAGAGATTTTCACACCTTGTAAGCGGTAAACTTCTTGCACTTCTTGCACAATGTAACGCGCAAGCTCTTCAATGCCTTTTAAGCGCAAGATGTCGTGTGGGTCTACTGAACCGTCTACAATGGTTTCACCTTGATTAACCACTTGTCCATCGTGTACCAAAAGTTG
>JAFSQZ010000092.1 GCA_017446355.1 Neisseriaceae bacterium | reverse complement strand
ACGCCGTTATTTTATAACGGCTCGCAATGACGGCAAGGGTTTCAGGCAGCCTGAAACACACATTATTTATCGGTAAATCGTAGGGTGGGTTTCCAACCCACCACAACGGACGAGTTGATTTCAGGCTGCCTGAATAAATTTTCAGGCAGCCTGAAATCTTTGCAAAACTTGTCATTCTTCACTTTTCGCAGAAAAGTGAAGAATATAATTCTTTGTTTTATAAATATTTTTCTTTCGCTAACGCTTAAAATGACGAATAGTACAAAGTAGGGTTTTGCAAAGGTTTCAATCTGAAAATTTATGATCATCAATCAAATGTGGGTAACGATAATGACGCTGGTTTTTAGACGCAAATTCACTTTTATCCATTGAACAAAAAAAAGACAAATAACCACTTTCCAATATTTGGGGGTGTTTATTTGTTTTGTGCAAGTTATGTTTGTAATGGAAAAAATAACTGAAACCCTTGTAAAACGCATTATTCTGAATGTTGTTTTGGAAAAATATAATTCTTTGTTTTATAAAGGTTATTTATGATTTTTCAGAATAATGAACAGTGAATTAGGTTTTGTAAGGAATATTGTTAATCACATTATTGATGTACATCAGCAAGATGCAGCGTTAAAAATCGGATATTGTATGGCTTTACGTTATAATTACCCTTTTTTTCTTCAGGCAGCCTGAAAATGGTTTCTAAAAATTTTGTTTGGCGCACACGCTTGATTTATGGGTTTGCTTTAAGCGTGTTGGCACTGGCAACACCGTTGACGTTTGCTCCTTATTATTGTTTTTGGTTGATGCCTTTGCTGTTTGCTGGATTGATTTTTTTGGTGGACGGTTATGGACAACGCAAAATTCTTTCGGTTTATTATTTTGCATGGTTGGCTTATACCGCTCAATTTTGGTGGATACATACTGCATTACACGATGTGTCAGGCTTGTCTAATGTATTTGCCATACCATTAACGTTTTTATTGCCTTTGTATTTGGCACTGTTTCCAGCAATGGCATTTTGGTTGTTGGAAAAATTTCATTTATCAAGACAGTGGACAATTGGCGTTGCGCTGCCTTTATTGTGGACCATCACCGAATTTGCGCGTGAACGTGCTTTGACGGGTTTTGGTTGGGGGGCGTTGGGTTATTCACAAATTGCCGATAATAGTCCATTAGCAGTCTATGCGCCTATCGGTGGTATTCATTTGGTTACATTGATAACTGCGTGTATAGGCGCGTGGTTGGTTTTAGCGATATGGCAACAAAGCATAATGGCTGCTTTAGGTGTGTTTATTCTATTTTCAGGCAGCTGGGCTTTACGAGATGTTGCGTTCACGAAAAGTACTGGTGAACGTGCCACTGTTGCTTTGTTGCAAGGCAATATTGAGCAAAGTTTAAAATTTGATGAAAACGCGTTGGTCAACACGTATCAACGTTATTATCAACAGGTTTCACATACTCAAGCAGATATTGTGGTGCTGCCTGAAACCGCCTTTCCCCAGTTTTTACAACATATTGAACCTGGTTTAATCGCGCAATTTGCTGATGTGGCGATGCGTAATGGGAGTGCTTTGGCAATTGGTGTGCCTGCATTAAGTAAAGATGGTCGCGGCTATTTGAATACAATGGCGAATTTGGCAAATTATGATCCAGAGTCTAGTCAAGGTTTTGAATTTTATAGTAAAAATCATTTAGTGCCTTTTGGTGAATACAAGCCTTTTCCTGCCATCACTGAACCTTTGTACCAAATAATGAATATGCCGTTAGCGGATTTTCAACGTGGTGGAGAAGGGCAAAAACCATTCAGTATGGCAAATCAGAAAGTAGCGTTTAATATTTGTTATGAAGATGGTTTTGGTGATGAATTGATTTTATCCGCGCGACAATCCACTTTATTGGCAAACAGCAGCAATATGGCTTGGTATGGCAATTCCAATGCGATGTGGCAACAATTACAACAATCGCAAGCGCGTGCGTTGGAATTGGGTCGCTATATGATTCGTGCCACCAATACTGGTGCAACAGCGATAGTGTCGCCAAAAGGTGAAGTGTTGGCTCAATTGGCTCCGAATGTTGATGCGGTGTTAGAAGGAGAAATTGAGGGTATGACAGGGCAAACACCTTATATGAGAATGGGTGGTTCAAAACCTTTGATATCCTTGTTGACGGTATTGAGTGGTGTGTTGTTTATATGGGGAAAATGGCGCAGAAAAACAAAGCGCACGGTTTAAAATATTTGTTACGCTTTAAAAAGGTTTCAGGCTGCCTGAAACCTTTTTTCAATGGCTAAAACAATGGGTGGACAGTTTGAGCGGTTGAGCCAAGTATATTGTGCCACTTTGTATTGTTGACAATTTAAAGTGGCTGCGTAAGACAAAAGGGCATCTTTTTCGTGTTTGCCTGTTTCGTGTCCGTGATAGATAACGGCAACCAGTAAACCGTTATTTTTTAACTGTTGCAAGGTTTTTTTAATGGCAATTAAACTGGTTTCAGGCAGCGTGGTGATGGTTTTGTCGCCTTGTGGTAAGTAACCAAAATTAAATAAGGCAGCGTTAAGTGGTTCTGTGATAAAAGTGTCTAGGCGTTCGTGTCCTGCTAGAATCAGTTCTACGCGGTCGTTTAAATGTTGTTTAGCAAGGCGTTGTGCGGTGTTTTGTAGCGCGACTTCTTGAATGTCAAAGGCAAAAACTTTTCCTGTTTTGCCAACGCATTCTGCTAAAAATTGGGTGTCAAAACCATTGCCTGCTGTGCCATCTAAAACGCAATCGCCTGCCTGAATGTGTTGACGCAATAAGTCGTGGGCAAAAGGTAAAATGTCTAACAGCATTCAGGCAGCCTCACGGTCTAATACTTTGATGGCACTGCGTAAATGTTGCCACGCTAAATTTTGGTGTTCGTGTAAGGCATTCCAAATAGCATCTTCACTTAAAACACTGTATTCGCCTTGCGTTTGAGTGTTTAAGTTAATGCCTTGTTCTTCCAAATCCATTAAATGACGATAATCACCATTGCAATAAAATTGGTCTAATTGTTGCATAATATTGATGGCTTCTTGCCAACGTTCTAGGTCTTGTTGCAGTTGTGGCAAAAGAAGCGTCCACTGGCGATACAAGGCTTGCATTTGGTCTAATTGTTGTTGTGGTGTCATCATAATCCCAATTCTTTTAGAAAACGTACATCGTCTGCCCAGCCTGATTTGACTTTGACCCAAACTTTTAAAAAGACTTTGCAATCAAAGAGTTTTTCCATATCCAAACGGGCTTCGGTGGAGATTTTTTTGAGTTTTTCGCCACCTTTGCCGATAACAATGGGTTTTTGATTTTCTTTGTCCACCAAAACGGCGATGTAAATGCGAAATAAACCGTTTTCTTCTTCAAAGCGTTCCACTTCCACATTCATCGCATAAGGCAATTCTTCACCCAAATAGCGAAACAGTTTTTCGCGCACAATTTCCATTGCTAAAAAACGACTGGATTTATCGGTAACCATATCCACAGGATAAAGCGGAATACTTTCAGGCAGCATCGGTTTAATGGTTTGCAACAACAAAGCAATGCGTAAACCGTGTTTTGCACTCACCACTTCGTAACCCACAAAAGGAAATTCAGTTAAGGCTGCCTGAATAAATTCATCTAAAACAAGTTTATTTTTGGCTTTTTCTTTATCAATTTTGTTAATCACCAACAACACAGGCGTATTTTTAGGCAGTTGTTGCAACACTTCGCGGTCGGCATCGGAAAAACGCAGAGCTTCTACCACAAACACAATCACATCTACGCCACTGATGGCTTCGGTAACGTTTAAATTTAAGCGGTCGTTAATCGCATTGCGGTGATAAGTTTGAAAACCAGGCGTGTCCACAAACACAAATTGTGCGCCATCATCGGTGTAAATGCCTGTAACCTTATGGCGCGTGGTTTGTGCTTTTTTACTGGTGATGCTGATTTTTTGTCCGATTAAATGATTCATTAAAGTGGATTTGCCAACATTCGGACGACCAACAATGGCAATAAAACCACAGCGATAAGCTGGTGTGTGGTTTTCTTGGTTTAAAAAAGTGTCAATATTCATTTTATCTTCTTGTTTTTAAATAATTATCCAACCACAACAAAGCTTGTTTGGCACATTCTTTTTCCGCAGCACGGCGACTACCGCCTTTGGCATAAGTGATGTGTCCCAGTTCGCCCAAATCGCAAGAAACGTCAAATTCTACGTTATTACCATCACCCGTTTTCTTTTCAATACGGTATTTAGGTAGCGCAAGATGGTGTGCTTGCAAAAGTTCTTGTAACTGGGTTTTACTGTCTTTTTCTGTATTTTGCGAGATATCAATGTTTTTAATGCGTTGTTCAAACAAATGTTGTATCACACGTTCGGCTGCCTGAAAATCACTGTCTAAACTCACGGCAGCAAAAATCGCTTCCAAAGCATCTGCCAAAATAGAAGGGCGATTATGTCCACCACTTTTGCGTTCACCAATACCCAAAAGTAAAGCAGGACCAACTTGAATTTCATTGGCAATTTCAGCAAGAGATGATTCGCGTACCAATTGCGCACGCAAAGGAGATAAGCGACCTTCAGGCAGCGTTGGAAACTCATCAAACAGCATTTTGGCAACCACATAATCCAAAATACCATCGCCAATAAATTCTAATCGTTCATTATTGGCTGCCTGAAAACTGCGATGCGTGAGTGCAGTATTGAGTAACTCAATGTTTTTAAAAGAATAGTTTAATTTTTTTTGCAAATGCACTAAATACTGTTGACGTTGTGGTGAATTCATAATGTTCCTTATGCGTACGTGTGGAAATGAATAGCGTGGTTATACTTTTTGAAATAACTTTTTTGAATTTATTTGACAGTTTGAAAACCTATTCATACGCCAACACTGCACAATATTTTTGTTTAAAAAAGTCTATACAGTACGCTATGTCGCTGGATAATGCAATAGGAAAGCTTTGCAAAATGCGTGATTGACGAGTGAAGTGTTATAAGATGAAGCATTGAATGTGCTTATTTTATCAAGAGATTTTTCGCGAAACTTTAATAATGGGTGGCAAGAATAGGTTTTGCAGGCGTTTCTTTCAGGCAGCCTGAAAATATTATTGAAGATGTTGTGAAAACGGCGTGATGCGTGAAGTGTTGGGAAATAGCATACGGCTTGATGTTTACTGCCCACGCAAAAATAAGTTGTCTAAATCATTAAGCGTGAGTTTAACCCAAGTGGGACGACCGTGATTGCATTGATTGGAGCGCGGTGTGTTTTCCATATCGCGTAACAATGCGTTCATTTCAGGCAGGGTTAAACGGCGGTTGGCACGGATAGAACCATGACAAGCCATTGTGGCAAGAATGTGATTTTCGCGTTGTTCAACAATTTGACTGCTGCCCATTTGTGCCAATTCGCGCAATACATCGTGTGCCAATTGGGTAGCATCGGCTTTGCTTAACATACTGGGGACAGCACAAACATCAAGGGTTTGTTCATCAATTTTTGTGATGTTTAAACCGTATTGTTGTAGTTGCGTTTGCCATTCAGGCAGCCTGGCAACGATTTCATAGTCGGTTTGAAATGGCACTGGAATCAATAAGGATTGACTTTGAATATTGCCATTTTCGCGTTGCGTTTTCATTTTCTCGTAATTAACGCGTTCAGCAGCAGCGTGCATATCCACTAAAATTAAACTGTCTTCGGCTTGTGCCAAAATGTAAATACCTAATAGTTGCGCCAATGCAAAACCAAGTGGATATTGATTTTCAGGCTGCGTTTCGGTGTTGATGTATTGATTTTGTTCAATTCTGTCTAATTCTTTGTCTTCTTTGTTTAATTCTGAATCTTGCTGAAAAAGTTGTGCGTAAGTATTGAGTGCGCGGCGACTTTCTTGCAAGCTTAAACGTTGTTGCTGCGGATAATTGGTGCGGTAATGAACAGGCGTGCGTGTGGTGTTTGTGTTGCGTGTGCTGCCTGAAAAAGAAGTCAATGATGCAGGTGTTTGTTGTTGATTTTTTGGCGCAAACATATTGCCCACTTGACTGATGCTTTCAGTAACATCGGCGCGTGTGTCGGCGAGTGCTTTGTTTAAACTGTGAAAAATCAGTTGATGTACGGCTTGACTGTCGCGGAAACGAATTTCGGTTTTGGTGGGGTGTACGTTTACGTCTACTTGTTCTGCTGGAATGTCTAAAAACAACACAAAAGCTGGCGTGATTTGATTGTGCAACACGTCATTATAGGCTTGTTTGACCGCGTGTTGCATCACTTTGTCGCGCACAAAGCGTTGATTCACAAAACAAAATTGTTTACTGGTTTTGCCTTTGGCAAAAGTGGGCTTGGAAATAAAGCCTGTTAAACGCATCTCTTGACTGTTGCTGTTGATGCTTAAACTGGCTGCCTGAAAATCTTCACCTAAAATGGCTTTAACACGATTTTCTTGTGATTGAATAGGGTATTGAAAAACTTGTTTATCGTTGTTTTTTAGAGAAAAAGCAATATTTGGGTAAGCCAAAGCTAGGCGTTCCAATACGGTCAAACAATGGGCATATTCAGTGGCTTCGGATTTGAGAAATTTGCGGCGTGCGGGTGTGTTAAAAAATAATTCTATGGCTTCAACTGTGGTGCCAACAGAATGTGCAGCGGCTTGTGGTGTGCTTAATTTGCCATCTTCGGCACAAATTTTGTTAGCGTGTGCGGCATCTTGGGTGCGACTGATTAAAGTGAGCCGCGAAACCGAAGCAATACTGGCTAAACCTTCGCCACGAAATCCCATACTGCGAACGCGTTCTAAATCGCTTAAGTTTTTGATTTTACTGGTGGCGTGCCGAGAAAGGGCGAGTGTTAAATCATCTGCGTGTATGCCACAGCCATTGTCTACCACGCGAATCAGTTGAATGCCTCCGCCAGCCAGTGTAACGTCAATATGGGTCGCGCCTGAATCAATGCTGTTTTCCACAATTTCTTTTAGCGCGTTGGCAGGACGTTCCACCACTTCGCCTGCGGCAATTTGGTTGATTAAATGGTCGGGTAGGGCGTTGATTCTAGACATAATTTTATTTATGGTTTTAATGTAAATAATGGCTGCCTGAAATATTTCAAAATGATTGTATCTTTTTTATTTTAGTTTCGCAGAAACTTTATCAAAACTTCAATTTCAGGCAGCCTGACGATAATGCAACAATAAATCACGGAAAACATTGGGGTCTTTGGTAAAAGTCATTTCACCTTCGGCAGGAAAATGAAAATCCAATAAACGCGACACCCAAAAACGGATACACGCTGCGCGGTAAGCAATGGGTAAATAGTCGCGCTCTGCTTGATTTAAAGGGCGAACACTTTCATAACCTTGCATAAACGCATTGGCTAATTCTGTATCTATGTGGTTATCAGTATGACGCGCCCAATCGTTAATGGCAATGGCTAAATCGTAAACAAAACTGCCATAACAAGCATAATAAAAGTCAATAAAACCAGCAACTTGGTCGCCATTTAATAATACATTGTCTTTAAATAAATCGGCGTGAATAATGCCGCTGGGTAAATGTTCATCAGGATTTTCGGCTAAAAAAGTGATTTCATCTTGCAACAATTGCGCATCTTCTGGGGAAAGTACGGGCAAAAGGGTGTTCATACTTTCTGTCCACCATTGACGATAACGCGGATTGGTCATCGTTTGTGGAAAACTTTGTCCTGCAACGTGCATTTTCGCCAACATTGCGCCAGTGTGATAACATTGCACCTTTGTGGGAAGAGAAACATCACTACCGTTTAATTTGCTCACAATACACGCAGGTTTGCCTGATAATGTGGTGCTTAATGAGCCGTTTTTTTGCGCAATAGGCGCAGGACAGGCAACGCCGTTAGCACTTAAATGCTGGGTTAATGCCATAAAAAATGGCAATTCTTGTTGTTTTAATGTTTCAAAAATGGTTAAAACGTAGCTATTTTGGGTGGTGTGTAGAAAATAGTTGCTGTTGGTGATACCTTGTGCGATGCCTTGTAGTGATTTGAAACTGCCGATATCGTAATGTGTTAGCAGTTGACGCATATCATCTTCGGAAATAGTAGTATAAACAGACATAATTTAAGGTAACCTACAAGTAAAAAGAACGCATTATAATAGCAAACTGATGTTTCAAGATAGCAACTAGTGTTTCAGGCAGCCTGAAAATGTTTTTTTCCAAATTTTACTTTTATTGAGAGAGAGCTTATGTCTATTGATGTGATTCGTGAAGATATTCGCGCCATACAAGCTTATGCAGTGCCTGTGTTGGATAACGATGTGATTAAATTGGACGCGATGGAAGTTCCTTATTTGCTGCCTGAAAACTTGCATCAAGAGTTGGCAGAACAGTTAATCAGTGCGCCGATTAACCGTTATCCTAATCCTGCATCAAGTGGTTTACAAGACGCTTTGCGTTTGGCTTTTCCTATCCCCAGTGATGCACATATTGCTTTGGGTAATGGTTCTGACGAGTTGGTTCAATTCATTACTTTATTGGTGGCTAAACCTGATGCAGTAGTGTTGAGCATTGAGCCGACTTTTGTGATGTATCAACGCAACGCTGAATTGTTTGGTATGAAATACGTCAGCGTGCCGTTAAACGAAGATTTTAGTTTGAATATGGACGCGGTGTTGTCGGCAATACAAGAACATCAACCTGTTTTAACGTTTATTGCTTATCCAAACAATCCAACAGGTGTGGCATATCAACGCGATCAAGTGGAAAAAATTATTCAGGCAGCAACAGGTTTGGTGGTGATTGACGAAGCTTATGGCGCGTTTTCACACGATAGCTTTTTACCACAAGCAGGGCAGCCTGAACATTTATTGGTGTTGCGTACATTGAGCAAAATTGGTTTTGCAGGTTTACGCATTGGTTATGTTTCAGGCAGCCCAGCGGTGATTGATGAATTGGCAAAAATTGTGCCACCTTATAATATGAATCAATTGAGTTTGACCGCTGCAAAATTTGCTTTGCAACACATTGATGCAGTGAATGAAAATGTGGCGATTTTAACAGGCGAACGTGAACGTTTGCAGCAGACGCTT
>JAFSQZ010000091.1 GCA_017446355.1 Neisseriaceae bacterium | reverse complement strand
GTGATTGGACAACGCCGTATTATCATATGCAGTCTGAACCGTTTTGGTGTTTAGATGAAAGGGCAAAAAGAACAAAAAGCAGCCTGAAAGAATACCCAGCACAAATTGATGCTGATTTGGTGAGATTATGTCGCAATCCATACACTTGCCGAGCTTTGTATGCTTTTGTTGTACAGCGTTACTTTTATGACAACGATTTTATGCGGCTTAAATAAATTTTATGAACACTGATTTCAGGCTGCCTGAAACTTTTTCTAATCTTATTGCTTATTAACAACAAATCATCTTTATCATTCAAAATAAAGATTTTTTGTATGTACTCAACACAATTTCAAACTATACAAAACACTTGAATTTCAGTAACATCTAGCCTTTTGTTTCAGTCAATCAATTTTTATCGGAATACCACTATGAGCCAAACTTCTTTAAGTTACCGCGATGCAGGCGTTGATATTGACGCAGGTGATCAACTTGTTGAAAACATTAAACCTTTTGCCAAAAAAACCATGCGACCAGAAGTGTTGGGCGATTTGGGTGGTTTTGGTGCTTTGGTTGAAATCAGTAAAAAATACCAAAATCCTGTTTTGGTCAGTGGCACAGATGGTGTTGGCACGAAGTTGAAACTGGCTTTTGAATGGGATAAACACGATACCGTTGGCATTGATTTGGTTGCGATGAGTGTGAACGATATCTTGGTGCAAGGTGCTGAACCTTTGTTTTTCTTGGATTATTTTGCTTGCGGTAAATTGGACGTGGCGCGCGCCACAGATGTGATTAAATGTGTTGCCAAAGGTTGCGAATAATCAGGCTGCGCGTTTATTGGTGGCGAAACGGCTGAAATGCCCAGTATGTATCCTGAAGGTGAATACGATTTGGCTGGTTTTGCTGTGGGTGTGGTGGAAAAAAATAAAGTCATCAATGGTCGTAATATTCAGGCAGGCGATGTGGTGTTGGGTTTGGCGAGTAATGGCGCACATTCAAATGGTTATTCTTTGGTGCGTAAAATTATTGAGCGCGACCAGCCTGATTTGGACGCGGTTTTTGATAAGGGTAAAACGCTGCGCGAAGCGATTATTGCGCCCACTCGTTTATACGTGAAACCCATTTTGGCTGCCTTAAAAGAGTTTGATATTAAAGGTATGGCACACATTACTGGTGGCGGTATTACTGAAAATGTTCCACGCGTGCTGCCTGAAAATTGTGTGGCGCAAATTGATGCGAATGCTTGGCAGTTGCCTAAATTATTCCAATGGTTGCAACAAGCTGGCAATGTTGAAACGCAAGAAATGTATCGCACGTTTAACTGTGGCATTGGTATGGTGGTGATTGTTGATGCCAATATTGCCGAGCAAATTTCTGCTTTCTTGGGCGAACAGGGTGAAACCGTGTATCGTTTAGGTGTGATTCGCGAACGCAAGGGCGATGAACATCAAACTCAAGTGGTTTAATAAATAAAACCTTTGTAAACAATTTCTTATATGGTTTACAAAGGTTTCAGGCTGCCTGAAAGGGTGGCTTTATTTATATTGATGGTTTTGAGCAAAACTTATGAAAAATATTTTTGTTCTGTATACAGGTGGCACTATTGGTATGCGCGAATCTGAATATGGTTTGCGCCCCGACCATAAAATCGTTCACCAAGCATTAACGCCTTTTTCAGGCAGCCTGAACGCTGATTGGCACGTCTGTACACCGTTAATTGACAGTTCCGCAGTCAATCCACAAAACTGGGCAAATTGGCTTGCCATCGTTGAAGAAAAGCTGCCTGAATATGATGGTGTGTTGATTTTGCACGGCACCGATACACTTGCTTACACCGCCAATTTTTTCGCGCTCACGCTTGCTCATCAAAACAAACCCATTATTCTCACAGGGGCGCAAAAACCATTTAATCACCCACAAAGTGATGCACCCAATAATTTACAAACCGCCATCAACGCGCTACTCAATCATCAAATTAAAGAGGTACTCATTGCCTTTAATGGTAAACTGTTTCCAGCCGTTGGCAGCAGCAAAAGCAGCACACAACACGATGACGGTTTTCACAACCCACATTTTAACGAATGGCTGCCTGAAAAAAACATCTCTGCCTTATCCACAACACGTGCCTTTAATCCCAATGTTCGCATCGCCACACTGTTTTTCACACCAACACAAGACCATCAACTCATTTGTGAAACCCTACAAAACCCCAATATTCAGGCAGCCATTTTAATGACATTTGGACACGGAAACGCCCCCAGTGATGCTAAACTGATTCAAACCATTCAAGAAATCAGCCCCAAAAAACCCATACTTAATATCAGCCAAGTTCCACAAGGTTGCGCGGCTGCTGTGTATGAACAAGGCAATGCCTTACGTCAAGCAGGCGTTATCAACGCAGGAAAATGCAACATAGAAACCGCCAGCGTATTACTGATGCTTGCCATTGCCAACCATTGGACACGCGAAGACATACAAACCGAATTAAACCGACTGTATTTACTTTAAGATTATGAAAACCATCGTTTTTTGTGCAGGCGCACCATCACCCTATTTAGAAATTTTAAAAAACATCAACATAGATTTACTGATTGGCGTAGACGCTGGCGCAACGCGTTTATTTAACGCAGGTTTCACACCAGATATTGCCATTGGCGATTTTGACAGCCAAGAACCGCCTACCCAATGTCGCCACATTATTCGCTTACCCTGTGAAAAAGACGACACCGATTTAGAATACGCTTTACAACATATTCTGCACGACAAGCAGCCTGAAAACATTAAAAAAATCATTCTATTAGGCGCGACAAACGGTGGACGAATCGATCACTTACTTGCCAATATTTGGTTAGCGCACCAAGCACGTTTCTTACCTTTTTTAAGCAAATTCCATTTTATTGAACGCAACAACAGTATTCGTTTTTTTCAGGCAGGCAATTATCAATTGCAACAAGAAACAGACAAAAAATACTTATCATTCATTGGCTTAACCCCTATCAAAGCATTAACTTTGCAACACGTAAAATACCCACTCAATCAACAAGATTATCATTATCCAATGGCACTTATCAGCAACGAGTTTTCAGGCAGCCAAATGTCATTTTCGTTTACAGACGGTTTAATGTGCGTGATACAAAGTGCGGATTAAGCACACAAGCTTTACTAGCTATTTACAACTTCCCAAAAATTCAATTCAATGATTTTTAGCTTGAAATTATTTTAACTATTTGCACCAAAATATCATAGGGGAATCACCACTTGGCGTGTGGTTGGCGGTCTTTTAAAACGGTGGCAAAGACGATGTTTATACAAAAAACTGAAAACAGTGATTAACCAGCGTTTAATCAGTTGATTAAAATGATTTTTCAGGCTGCCTGAATTCAATACTCGTCATTGCGAAGTTTGCGTAAGCAAACTGTGGCAATCTCCTTGATGCAATAGAAACTGTTTTGTTTAAGTTGCTGTGCCTGAAACTTTGGGAGATTG
>JAFSQZ010000090.1 GCA_017446355.1 Neisseriaceae bacterium | reverse complement strand
AATTGCCCAGTTGTATGCTGTATTCGTGTTCTGGAGCGTGGCGCACCGTTTGTCCGTGGCAACCAATGGCACGAATGTTGGCTGCGCTGTTTTGACTTTTGGTGAGCAGCCCTTGCACGGCTTGCGCGTAAATATGTGCTAATTCAATGCCAAGTTGTTCGGCGCGATGTAATTCATTGTTGCCTGTATTTTGCAAAGCCAGTAAACGAGCGCGAAGGTCTTGTGTGTAAGGGACAAAATAGTGTGCTAACGCGCCTTGCCATTTGTCTTCTTGCATAGCAATCAGCACGGCATCGGCACCGTCCATACTGGTGCCTGACATAATGCCTATATAAAGTTGTTGTGTCATCATTTATGCTTAATGTTGTTTACATACCAATGCAGGTGGCGTGTTTTTTTGAAATGCTTGCCATTCGTATGATTCTTTAAATGTTCCGATGTGTTGGGTTTCTTTAAAGTTGTGCGCCCGAATTTCAAGGATTCGCACACGATGTTGTGAACAATCTACTTCGTAAAGAGAGTGTACCGACATATCGGCTTTGCCATCACTTATTTTTCCCCATACTTTTTGGGTGTCGGCTTTGCTGTTGGCGGTATTGTTGAGCGAAACGGCATCAATATAAGCGGCTTTTTGATTTTCTTTGTCTTCATTTAACAACATCCAATCAAAAGCGTGGCAAGGTAGGGAAAAGAGTGTCGTGCTTAATATGGATAGGGCAATGATTTTTTTCATTTTCTGTCCTTTTTAAAAGAGTTTTAAAATATTTTGTTTACTGGTTATGAGTGTACTTATCTTTGTCCAATATAGGCGCAACATATTATCATAAGCCAGATGTTTTTTTGTAAAACCTCAATGTTTTTAAATTCTTTTGAATATGTTTTTAGGTGATACAGAAAAACCTTTCAGGCTGCCTGAAAGGTTTTGTTTTCATTTATGACCAAACGAGTAAAGCGTGGTTGCGTTTGCCACGTTTGATGATGGTGTATTTGCCAAAACGTTTGTGTTCATCTGTAATCAAATAAGCATCATCGGGTTTTTCGGCGGCTGGGTTAGGATTGTTAACTTGTGCCACTTCTCCGTTGAGTAAAACGGCTTTGTTTTGTACAAAACCGCGAGCTTCTTTATTGGATTGTGCTAAACCCGCTTTTATTAAGGCTTCTACTACATTCAGGCTGCCTGAAACGTTCACAGTAGGCAAACCATCTAATGCCAGTTGCGTGTAATCTTGTTCGGTTAAACTGCTTTCATCGCCTGAAAACAAGCTTTGTGTGATGCGTTGCGCTGCAATTAAAGCTTCTTCGCCGTGAATCAAACGCGTCATTTCTTCTGCCAAAATGCGTTGTGCTTCAGGTTTGCTGCCGCTGGCTTTGTCTTTGGCTTCTTGCTCGTCAATGGTTTCAACACTTAAAAAAGTGAAGTATTTCATAAATTTATACACATCAGCATCGGCAACTTTTAACCAAAATTGGTAAAACTGATAAGGCGAAGTTTTTTTCGCGTCTAGCCACACTGCACCACCTTCTGTTTTGCCAAATTTTGTGCCATCGGCTTTGGTAACCAAAGGCAAAGTTAAAGCGTGAACGGTTTGTTGATACAAACGGCGCGTGGTTTCTGTCCCCCAAGTAATGTTGCCCCATTGGTCGCTACCGCCAATTTGTAGTTTAACGTTGTGGCGGCGATGAAGTTCTGAAAAGTCAAAACCTTGTAATAAAGCGTAAGAAAATTCGGTAAACGAAATGCCTTGATCTTCGCGTTCAATACGTTGTTTCACAGATTCTTTGCCAAGCATCGCGTTCACGGAAAACAGTTTGCCAATATCGCGCAAAAAGTCTAAACAGTTCATATTGCCAAACCAGTCGTAATTATTGGCAATAATGGCGGCGTTTTCGCCTTCAAAAGATAAGAATGGTTTGAGCTGTTCACGAATGGCGTTACTCCATTGAACAACGGTTTCGGGGGTATTTAAATTGCGTTCGGTTGCTTTGAAACTGGGATCGCCAATCATACCTGTTGCGCCACCAACTAATGCAATGGGCGTGTGCCCTGCGTTTTGGAAACGGCGCAAAGTTAAAACAGGGAGTAAATGTCCAATGTGTAAGCTATCGGCTGTGGGGTCAAAGCCACAATAAAGTGTGATTTTTTCGTTGTCTAATAATGCTGATAAATCGTCAATATCGGTGGTTTGTGCAATCAAACCGCGTGCTTGTAAATCTTGTAATAAAGCGTTCATTTGTTGAAACTTTCTAAACAATTTCAGGCTGCCTGAATGTTTTTCAGGCAGCCGTGTATAACAAAATGTGATGTGAATTATAAAGGATTTCTTGCTTTTCACAAAATTTGGTTTTGAAAACAATGTAATGAAATAAATATATTGTTTTAACAAAAGATTTTTCACAAAATATCAATAGGTGATATCAAAAGAAATTTTTGAAAATATTATAATATAGCATTGTATTTTTTATTATTTTTATGCTTTACATCATTTAATTTCAGTGTGATTTATGATATAAGCAATCATTCTGTTTGGTAATAGAATGAGTGTATCTTGCGAATGTATTTATTATATTTATGATGAGAACACGCTTGGTTTGTGTGCATGTTAGAAATCATCGCGTTATTTACACGATGGGTTGAGAATGAAGCCTACAAGACTTCAAAGGGTGTTTCGCCTTTTAGTCCTGCGTGCGGTTTAACCGTATTATAAAAGTTGATAAAACGAACCAACTCTTTCTTCCTGTGCTCGCTATCAACAAATTCTATTTTATCATGCCACATCATCATTAGCGTTCTAATCATTCTTTCTGCTTT
>JAFSQZ010000089.1 GCA_017446355.1 Neisseriaceae bacterium | reverse complement strand
CAATCGGTAACAAGCCTGAAAAATGCCGTCATTCTGAACGAAGTGAATAATCTCACTTATCCACACAAAGATACTTCGCCTACGGTTCAGAATGACGCAACAACACATTCAGGCAGCCTGAAAGCGGTACGCGTTTTAAAAAGATTGCCACACTCGCTGCGCTCGTTCGCAATGACCGATTTTTATCTTTCAGGCAGCCTGAAAGGTTTTTTGATTTTATTTATTATATTCTTTGCCAACAGTGCGTTTGCCGATGAGATTAGCAGCACAGGCAATTATTTGCCAGGTGGCGACTACCGAATGTTTAGCGCAGGACGTGGTGAAGTTGAAAAAAGTGATGAATGGTAAATGGGTGTTTTTCAGGTTTCAAAATCATTAAAACAGATAAAAAAGAGGGCTTATTCAGCCCCTTTTTTATTCCGAAACAATCATTGCATATGCAGAATGATTGTGAATGGATTCAAAGTTTTCACTTTCCACCACAAAGCCATCAATGCGTTTATCGTTGCGCAAAATCACGGCAATATCACGCACCATATCTTCCACAAATTTTGGATTGTCATACGCTTTTTCGGTAACAAATTTTTCATCAGGACGTTTGAGCAAACCATAAAGTTGGCAAGATGCTTGGTTTTCTACCCAGTCTATCACTTCTTCAACAGTGATTTCTCCATTACATTGCAAAGTTACGGTAACGTGTGAACGTTGATTGTGTGCGCCGTAATCAGAGATTTCTTTGGAACACGGACATAAACTGGTTACAGGAACGATTATCCGCAAAGTGGATTGATAAACTCCTTTTTTCAGGCAGCCTGAAAAGCTTACTTGGTAATTCAATAAAGATTGAATCCCTGTAATCGGCGCGGTTTTGCGGCGGAAAAAAGGGAAAGTTAGACAAATATCACCTGAATCGGATTCAAGTCGTTGCACCATTTGATGCGTTATTTTTTTCAAGGTTGTGTAATTAAACGCTTCATTATTTTCTTCCATTAAGGCAACAAAACGCGACATATGCGTACCTTTTTTATCGGCAGGCAAAAATACCGTCATAGTACATTGTGCAACGGTCGCTTGTTCACCGTCTTGGCTTTGAATGCGTACAGGCAGTTGTAAATCTTTGATGCCCACACGGTTAATGGGCATATTGCGTAAATCATTGCTGTTTTGCACATCGGCAATACTGTTCATGGTCTTCCTTCTAGACATTTCAGGCAGCCTTAAATGCTGTCAAAACGTGAAAAAACAAGTGCGAAAGTATAACACTGCAACACGGTTTTCTCATACAATTAAGATAAATTCTCACTATAAACCGTAAAAGGAATACAAATGCAATTTGCCACCGAAGTTATTCATTCGTCTTACAATCCAGATGAACATAATCGCGCATTGATGCCACCCATTTATCAAAACAGTATGTTTGCCTTACACGAAATAGGTGAAAACATACCGTTTCGTTATTCGCGCATCGCTAATCCTACGCGAAAAATTTTGGAAAACACCATTGCGGCATTAGAAAAAGGCACACACGGTTTTGCTTTTGCCAGTGGTGTCGCAGGCATTGATTGTATTTTGCGTACATTTTTACGCCCCAATGACACCATTGTTGCCGTAAGTGATATTTATGGTGGCAGTTATGATTTATTGCTAGATGTTTACCAAAAATGGGGTGTAAACGTTATTTTTGCTGATTTAAGGCAGCCTGAACATTTAGACGAAATTTTGGCGCAACATACAGTAAAAATGCTTTGGTTAGAAACACCGTCTAACCCACTTTTGCGTTTAGTAGACATTCAAGCACTTGCAACCAAAGCCAAAGCACACGGCGCATTAGTCGGTATTGACAACACGTTTGCGACACCTTATTTACAAAATCCGCTGGATTTGGGCTGTGATATTGTTTTCCACTCGGCGACTAAATATTTATGTGGACATTCAGATGTATTGATGGGTGTAGCGGCCGTAAAAGACCAAACGCTTGCACAAGCATTGCAAAGCACGCTCATCACCACAGGCGCGGTGGCAGCACCAATGGACTGCTGGTTAGTTTTGCGTGGCATCAAAACATTAGCCGTTCGTATGAAACAACATCTTGCCAATGCCCAAGAAATTGCGCAACGCTTAAACCAACACCCCGCTATTGAAAAAGTATTTTATCCTGGTTTGCCTAACCACGAACAATACGAACTTGCCCAAAAACAAATGCGAGGCGCAGGTGCGGTGGTATCGGTTTATCTCAAAAACAACAGCAAAGAAGCTGCAAACAGCGTGATTAAACACCTAAAAATGATTCATATGGCAGCCAGTTTAGGTGGCGTAGAAAGCTTGGTGAATCATTGCTATACGCAATCACACAGCGGCGTTCCAGCCGATATTAAAGAACAACAAGGCATTCGCATAGGTTTATTGCGTTTTTCAATAGGTATTGAAGACATTGAAGATATTTATGCCGATATTGACCAAGCTTTAAATACGACTTTGTAACAATAAAAAATAGTATTTCAGGCAGCCTGAAATTTTACTGTCATTGCAAACCGTGTGAAACAAGGCGTGGCAATCTTCCAATAACGCATTTTGTTAATCAATGATGATGACACACAGTTTAAATCAGGAGATTGCCACGCATTAACTGTGTTAATGCTCGCAATGACGTGTTTGTTTAAGTTTTGACTTTCGCCGAACGTTGTTTCAGGCTGCCTGAAAGATTGATTAAACTGTTATTGCGAAGTTTGTGAAAGCAAACTGTAACAAGCTCCTAATTTTAAAGATGATTACCGTCTTAACTGTTATCAACACTTTATAGTCGTTTCAAATACAAATAGTACAGCGTTGCCAACGCCCTTATGTACTACTCGTACACGGCGGGCGTTGTCGCCTTGTACGTGTTAATTTGAAACGACTATATAATGACACGGTTATTTGTTTTGTAATCGTCCGCCTTTGATGTTTAATCCACCAAGTTTGTTGGCCAAACCTTGTCCGTGTAGCGCGTGGGTGATGGCTACGGCGAGTCCATCGGCAGCATCGGCTTGTGGTGTGCCTGAAAGTTTGAGCATTTGTACCACCATATGTTGTACTTGTTTTTTGTCGGCTTTACCGTGTCCAACTACGGCTTGTTTAACTTGTAAAGCGGTGTATTCGTAAACAGGTAAATCGCGTAAAACAAGCGCGGCAATAGCGGCTCCACGCGATTGTCCAAGCATTAGTGTTGAGCTGGGATTAACATTGACAAAGACTTTTTCTATGGCGGTTTGATTGGGACGATATTGGTCTATGAGTTCGGTTATGTGGCGAACGATGATACCGATGCGTCCTGCAAGTTCGTCATTGGGTATGGTTTTGATGCAACCGCTGGTGATGTAAACAGGTTCGCGTCCAATAAGGTCTATGATGCCAAAACCTGTGGTGCGACTGCCTGGATCTATACCGAGTATGCGTAAAGGACGAGTGCGAGTCATAACGTATAAAGTGTTTTAAGGTGGTTGTTGAATGTTTTTTATTGTGGTTTGAAAAAGTATTTTAAGGCTGCCTGAATTGTTTGTACAATTTGATTGTTGTTTTTGTTTCAGGGTTTGAGATTTTTCAGGCTGAAACCTTTGCAAAACTTGTCATTCTGAACTTTTCGCAGAAAAGTGAAGAATCTTATTCTTTGTTTTATAAAGATTTTTCGCTAACGCTCAAAATGACGAGTAGTGCAAAGTAGGGTTTTGCAAAGGTTTCAGGCTGCCTGAAAGTTGTTGAGTATAAAAATGAATGCTTTTTTTTCACGTTTTTGGTACGCTTTGCAACATAAATGGTTGCAAACCAGACGTTGGTCGCGCAAATCAGTGAGTTTGTCTATTTTGTTGATGGGGGCAACTTTGGTGGCATTGGCTTCATTGCTTTTTGCTAAATTAGCGGACTGGGCTTTGGAGAAAAATGCACAATGGGTGGCGCAATATCCTTGGTTTGCTTGGGTGGCATTACCTTTGGGTTTGCCTGTGATTTTGTGGTTAACGCGCCGTTTTGCACCTTATACGGCTGGTAGTGGTATTCCACAAGTCATTGCGTCTTTGGCGTTACCAAGCGGTACACACAAAAAACACGCCTTGGGTTTTTGGGCAACAATGTTGAAAATTCCTTTAACGTTTTTGGGTATGCTGGCTGGCGCGTCTATTGGACGCGAAGGTCCTTCTGTACAAGTGGGCGCGGCGGTGATGGCTTCTTGGGGACGTTGGTGCGAGAAACGGCATTGGCGTACACGTTTACAAGAAAATGATTTGATTGCAGCAGGTGCGGCGGGTGGTTTAGCAGCGGCTTTTAATGCACCTTTGGCTGGTGTGATTTTTGCAATTGAAGAGTTGGGGCGCAACGTAATGTTGCGCTGGGAAAGACAGATTTTTATTGGAATTTTGGCAGCGGGTTTTGTGCAGGTGGCGATTATGGGAAATAGTCCTTATTTTCGTCATTTTTCTGCGACACCTTTGCCACATATTTTTGCTTGGGTTTGTGTATGTGCGGTGGTTTGTGGCATCAGCGGCGGATTGTTTGCACGATTTCTTTATAAAGGTGCTTTGGCTTTTGCACCACTAAAATGGCGGACGATTTTGTATCAACACCCCTTTTTATTGGCGTTTATTTTAGGCTTGGCTTTGGCATTTTTGGGGACAATTAGTTATGGCGACACTTATGGCACAGGCTATTATGCTGCGTCCAATGCCTTGCACGGTGAATATAATGCGCCTTTTTCGGTTGCTCTTGCCAAATGGGCGGCAACGGTTTTTTCTTATTGGGCAGGCATACCAGGTGGTATTTTTACGCCAAGTTTAACCATTGGTGCGATGATTGGACAACATCTTGCAGATTTTGCGCATTTAACAATGGGTATGAATGTGCTGGTGTTGATTTGTATGTCGGCTTTTTTGGCATCGGCAACGCAATCTCCGCTAACGGCTAGTGTGATTGTGATGGAAATGACAGGCAGTCAAAGTTTATTGATTTGGTTGATTATTGCTTCGCTAATAGCCAGTCAGTTATCGCGTTTATTTAGTCCGAAACCGTTTTATCATCTTTCTTCAACGCGTTTTCGCGACAAAATTAACCAAGAATTGTCGCCAAAACAGATAGCCAAAATGTAATGATTGTTCAGGCAGCCTGAAAGAAAAATCAGTCATTGCGAGCCTTACAACGTAAAGCGTGGCAATCTTCTGATGATTCAGGCAGCTTGAAAAAGATTTTTCTGAATTAAAAGAAACGTGTCAAAATAAAAGCTGCCTGAAAAATATACTAAAAAACGTTAAAGAGAACATTATGGACGATACTGAACGCTACGCCCGTGTGCAATTGGCACTTACACCGTATATTGGCGCACAAGCTTATGCAGATTTGATTCAGTTTTACGGCAGTGCAAAAAACGCATTAACAGCACCTGTTTCTGCCATTGCAACACTGGGACGATTTGGTAAACAAGCAGCAAAAGAATGGCAACAATCCGATAAAGCAAAGCGTGCCGCTGACGCAGCATTAAAATGGGCAACACAAGAAAATTGCACGCTTTTATTATCGTCTGACGAAAATTATCCCAGTAATTTACATCAAGGCATCACCGCACCGCCTTTGCTTTTTGCACGCGGCAAGCTTGAACTATTGCAACAAAACAGTCTTGCCATTGTTGGCAGTCGCCACGCAACGCCACAAGCTATGCGTATTGCACACGATTTTGCAGCGACATTAAGTGAGCAAAACATAACAATTATTTCAGGAATGGCAAGCGGTATTGACACCGCCGCGCATCAAGGCGCATTAAAGCATTCAGGCAGCACAATCGCTGTTTGGGGAACAGGCATTGACCGCATTTATCCACAAAATAATCAACAACTGGCTTATCAAATTGCTGAACAAGGATTGATTTTATCGGAATTCCCATTAGGAACGCGTCCACTGGCAGGCAATTTTCCGCGCCGCAATCGCATTATTGCAGCACAAAGTCAAGCCGTATTGATTGTGGAAGCAGCATTAGAAAGCGGTTCACTGATTACCGCAAGATTAGCGGCAGAAATGGGGCGCGAAGTTATGGCAATTCCAGGTTCCATTGATAATCCACACAGCAAAGGTTGTCATAAACTGATTAAAGACGGCGCAAAACTGGTTGAATGCGTGGACGATATTCTCAACGAATGTCCCATTTTCGCTAATTTTCAACACGCGCCACGTCCCAAAACCTCTCCCATTCATATGCCCAAAACCAGTAAAAAACCTGTTCAGGCAGCCTGTAAACCCATTTTGCAAACGGATTTAAACGTTTCGCAAGCTGCGCCAAATACAGAAAAAAATGAACATTCATTGGCAGAACAATTACTCAATAAAATGGGCTACGACCCCATTCACCCCGACCAACTTGCTGAACAATTAACCTTGCCAACCAGTGATATTTACGCAACATTATTAGAATTAGAACTTGATGGTAAAATCGCCGCCTTATCTGGCGGACGCTATCAACGTATTTAAAATATAACAGATGTATCACAAAATATTACATTTGTAATAATTCACTATTGAGTTTCAGGCTGCCTGAAAATATTTTTTAAAGGGAAACACAATGACTTATCCAAATTGTCCACAATGTCAATCTGAATTCACGTATCACGATGGTGTGCAGCTGGTTTGTCCCGAATGTGGACACGAATGGCAAGAAAATGAAATCGCAAAACAAGAAGAAGGTTTGGTGGTGAAAGATGCTAATGGTGCGCTGTTGCAAGACGGTGATACTGTGGTATTGATTAAAGATTTAAAAGTGAAAGGCAGTAGCCAAGTGATTAAACAAGGCACCAAAGTTAAGGGCATTCGTTTGCAAGAAGGCGACCATAATATTTCTTGTAAAATTGATGGTTCTGGTATGAATTTAAAATCTGAATTTGTAAAAAAAGCTTGATTCAGGCAGCCTGAAAATGTCCACGCCCACTATTGCTTATATTTTTGGTCAACCTGTTACCGATGTGCCACAAGACTTGTTTATTCCACCCGATGCGTTACAAGTGGTGTTAAAAAGTTTTGAAGGTCCATTGGATTTGTTATTGTATTTAATTCGTAAACAAAACATAGACGTGTTGGACATTCCAATGCTAAAAATCACCGAGCAATATTTAGCGTATATCGCGCAAATGGACGCTCAACAATTTGATTTAGCAGCCGAATATTTACTGATGGCAGCGGTGTTGATTGAAATTAAATCACGTTTATTGTTGCCACAACCCAAAGCAGTGGAAGAAAACGAAGAAGAAGACCCACGCGCAGAATTGGTGCGCCGATTGTTGGCTTATGAACAAATGAAATTGGCAGCGCAGGAGTTGGACGCGTTGCCACGTGCAGGACGTGATTTTGCGTGGGTGTATTTGCCACTAGAATTAACCGCCGTTGCCAAGCTGCCTGAAATATCGTTAAACGATTTAACGCAAGCGTGGTTAAATATTTTGGCGCGTGCAAAAAACCATCAGCAACACACTGTACACACCGACCATTTATCGGTGCGTGCGTGTATGAGCGAGATTTTGCGCAAAGTGCAACAAAAAGGTATTTGTTCGTTTACGTCCTTATTTAATCCCGAAGAAGGCGTTTCGCACGTGGTGGTCAACTTTATCGCACTATTAGAGTTGATAAAAGAAGGTTTGTTGCACGCTGTTCAAAATCATACGTTTGGCGAAATTGAAATCAAAGCTTTGGAATGTGCCTAAACTGTGTTAATCATCAATCATCAGGAAATTTTATGACGTTCACTTTTCTTACTCGTCCGTATTGTGGATTGTGTCGGCAAATGTTGTCCGAGTTAGAAGCCTTTCAGGCAGCTGAATATTTCACTTTAAAAATCGTAGAAATAGACGATTTTCCAGAATTAGAAGCCAAATATAACGAATTCGTACCCGTGTTACTTCACGGTGAAGAAGAAATTTTTCATTGGTATTTTGACCAAGAAAAATTATTGAACTTTATTCAGAAGCATCAAAACGTTCAGGCTGCCTGAAAATAAGGTTTATTTTAGTCATTAGACCAAACTTATTGATTTACAAAGTAAATCAATAGATTACAAAGCAATCAAACCGATTATGATTTCACAAAATGAAAAGCCTTCTTTGAAACCTTTGCAAAACTGGTTATTCTGAATGAAGTAATAACGAAACGAAAAATTCTCCTTATGGTTTCATAAAGAGATTTTTCATTTCGTTCATAATAAGAAATATTAAAAATCGGATTGTGTAAAGGCTTCAATCTTGTTTATTGATGTTTCTGTTTTTGTGTTTGATGAAGTGTTTGTATCGCTTTATTAAACGAGATGTTGAGCTGTCGTGGGGTTGTTCTGTGTTGTCGTTAAACTCGGACAAAATGGTTTGTGCAAGTTGTTTACCTAGTTCTACACCCCATTGGTCAAAGCTGTTGATGCCCCAAATAATGCCTTGTACAAAAACTTTGTGTTCATACAT
>JAFSQZ010000088.1 GCA_017446355.1 Neisseriaceae bacterium | reverse complement strand
GGTTTCAGGCAGCCTGAAAAAGATGAAAGAAACACAATGAACACTTTTTTAACTCGTGAACAAATTATTGCGGTGATGCGCCAGCGAGCGGCAACGCGTGCTTATGATGGAACACGAAAAATCAGTGATGAAGATTTTCAAACCATTTTAGAATGTGCGCGACTATCACCCAGTTCAGTAGGTTCAGAACCTTGGCGTTTTTTGGTGATACAAAATCCAGCCATTAGCCAAGCATTGAAAACCGTTGCTTGGGGAATGGCAAGTCAAGTGGACGATGCCAGTCATTTAGTGGTGATTTTAGCGAAGAAAAACGCGCGTTTTGACACACCATTTTTTGAAAAAGTTGTTGAACGACGCGGCTTAACAGGTGAACAAAAACAGCAAACTTTATCACGTTATCAAAAATTTCAACAAGAAGACATCGCCGTGTTGGAAAATGAGCGTACACTGTTTGACTGGGCAAGCAAACAAACTTACATCGCGCTTGCCAATATGATGACAGGTGCAGCCCTTTTAGGGATTGATTCTTGTCCGATTGAAGGTTTTCATTATGCGCAAGTCAACCGTATTTTAGTGAACCATCAACTTTTTGATGAACAAGAATGGGGCGTTTCTTTAATGGTAACATTCGGTTATCGCGCCAAAGAAATTAAACCCAAATCACGCCAAGAATTAAGTGAAATTATTCAATGGGTAAAATAGATATTGTTGCAAATTTTTAAAATTATCAACCACTTAACGAAAGAATAAAAATGACAGAACAACAACAAAGAATCGTATTTTTTGTCTCCGACCGCACAGGTATTTCTGCCGAAGGTATGGGCGAAGCACTGTTGGAACAATTTGAAAACGTGAAATTCAAACGCATTTCCGAACCTTTTATCAAAACCGCCGAAAAAGCACACGAATTGGTAGCAAAAATCAACCAAATGGCAGAAGAACAAGAACATCGTCCGATTGTGTTTTCCAGTGTCGCCAATGATGAAGTATTAGAAATTGTCAAAAAAGCCAACGCCTTACACATCAGTTTCTTTGATGCGTTTTTAGGTGAAATGGAACGCGAGCTAGGTATGACAGCACGTCATGAAGTCGGTTCACGCTTTCAAAACATAGAACGTTATGACGCACGTATGGAAGCAGTAAATTTTACTTTAAACCACGATGATGGCGTATCCGACAAAGATTTCAAACAAGCCGATGTTATTTTAGTGGGCGTATCGCGCAGTGGTAAAACCCCGACTTGCTTATATATGGCGTTGCAATACGGCATTCGCGCAGCCAATTATCCGCTTACACCCGATGATTTAGACAGCAACGATTTGCCACGTATGCTTAAACCTTATAAACACAAATTATTTGGTTTAACCATTCAACCAGAACGTTTACACGACATTCGTCAAGAACGCCGTCCTGATTCCACCTATTCTGCCATCAGCACGTGTCGCAACGAAGTGGAAGAAGCGCAAGCAATGTTCCGCCGCCACAATATTCCATTTACCAACACCACATCTAAATCGGTAGAAGAACTAGCGGTATCCATTTTGCAAGCGTGCAACTTAAAACGCCGTTTTTAATTTCAAGTTTCAGGCTGCCTGAAATAAAACACCAGTCATTGCGAGCCTTGCAATGCAAGGCGTGGCAATCCCCTGATTTAAAGAGTGTCATTTTGAGTGAAGCGAAGAATCTCACCAATAAAAAGCGGAAAGTGAAACATTTTGTTTACTTTAAGATTATTCGCCAGTGGCTTAAAATGACGAACGGTAAAACACTTGTCATTGCGAAGCCTGTGAATACATTTCTTAACCACAAGAACGGACTTTTAAAAAAAATTGCAAAAATACCGTTTAAATCAGAAGATTGCCACAGTTTACTTACACAAACTTCGCAATAACGAAATTTTTAAATTGTTTCAGGCAGCCTGAATTCAGGCAGCACTGATGTAAAATCATATGATGACCACTTCCGAAACTTTTATTGCGGATTTTTACAGCCAACGTATTTATCCACATCAACAATTACTCGCCACGCGTTCAGCCGATTCTGTGCAACACGTTTTAACGCAAGTAGCAAACTTGCGCCAACAACAAACCGCGTTTGCCAGTTTACCCATCACCGATAGAACCGCACGTTTACTGGCTTTTGCCGAAAAACTCGCGGCACACCAAAATGATTTAGCACATTTAATTTGTGAAGAAGTAGGGCGATGCTTACGCGAATGCCAAGCAGAATTAGCAAAATCGGTAGAACTCATTCATTATTACGCAAAACTTGCCCCAGAATTTTTGGCAAACAAAGTCATTGCCACGCAAGCCAGTTTAAGTGGCGTATCGTTTTCTGCTTTGGGTGTTGTTTTTGCCGTGATGCCGTGGAATTATCCAGTGTGGCAAATTTTGCGTTTTGCCATTCCAGCTTTATGCGCAGGCAATGCTTGTTTGGTCAAACCCGCACCCAGCGTATTACGCGTAACCGAAGCACTTTTTGAATTAGTAAACGAAGATTTACCTTTTCAGGCAGCCTTTTTAGCGCATCAAGACACCGAAACCGTCATCGCAGCGTGCGATGCTTTCGCGTTCACAGGCTCCACACAAACAGGTAAACATCTTGCCGCATTAGCGGGTAAACACTTAAAAAAAAGCGTTTTAGAATTAGGTGGCAGCAACGCCTTTATTGTATTGCCTGATGCCGACTTATTTCAGGCAGCCAAAGACGCGTGTTATTCACGTTTTCGCGATGCTGGACAATCTTGTAACGCCGCTAAACGTTTAATTGTGTACGAAGAAATTGCCGATAAATTTATCGCCTTATTCTTAAAAGAATGCCAAAAATTGCAAACAGGCGACCCAATGCTGCCTGAAACCACGCTTGCACCTTTGCATCGCATAGATTTACGCGACAAGGTACATCAACAAGTTTGTGATGCCACTGCACACGGCGCAAAACTGCTACTAGGTGGCAAGCTGCCTGAAAACCAAGTATGCGCCCATTTTTATCCAGCCACCGTATTAGACCAACTCAATGAAAACTGCCGAATGTGGCGCGAAGAAGTTTTTGGTCCAGCGATAGGCATTATTAGAGTAAACAACATCACAGAAGCCATTGCCGCCGCCAATGCCACACCTTACGGACTTGGTGCAAGCATCTACACACAAAACACCCAACAAGCCCAAAAAATGGCACACGCATTAGAAGTTGGCAGCGTCTTCATCAATCGCCACACCAGCAGTGATTTACGTTTACCTTTTGGCGGCGTCAAACATTCAGGTTTTGGACGAGAGTTATCAGAATTTGGTTTATATGAATTTGTCAATGTGAAAACGTATTGGCAGAAATAATTTAAAATATTTTTGCATAACCATTTTACCCAGCTTAAAAACAATATAAACAAACGAAAAGATGGCAGTAATGACAAAAATTTGTTATAAGACTGTTTTTTTCTTGTTGTTTAAAGGACAAATTTATGGAACTTGTATTTATTCGTCACGGACAAAGTCAATGGAATGCTAAAAATTTATTTACTGGTTGGCGTGATGTTAATTTATCTGAACAAGGTGTTGCAGAAGCCATTGCAGCAGGACAAAAACTTAAAGAAAAAGGCTATCAATTTGACATCGCATTCACTTCTGTTTTAACACGTGCCATCAAAACGTGCAACATTGTTCTAGAAGAATCTGACCAACTTTGGGTGCCACAAATCAAGACTTGGCGATTAAATGAACGTCATTACGGACAATTACAAGGTTTAGACAAAAAACAAACCGCAGAAAAATACGGTGATGAACAAGTACACATTTGGCGCAGAAGCTATGACACTTTACCACCATTATTGCCCCAAGACGATGAATTTTCTGCACACAATGACCGCCGTTATGCACACTTACCTGATGATGTTATCCCTGATGGTGAAAATTTGAAAGTAACTTTGGCACGTGTATTACCGATTTGGCACGACAAAATTGCCCCAGCCATTTTAAGCGGCAAACGTGTTTTGGTAACTGCACACGGCAACTCTTTGCGTGCATTAGCAAAACACATTGAAGGCATTTCCGATAATGATATTATGGCTTTGGAAATTCCGACTGGTCAGCCTTTGGTGTATCAATTGGACGATAATTTAAATGTATTGAAAAAATTCTATTTATAATAGAAGTTGAACATTACTCTGATAAGGTGGGATATTTAAAACCCACCTTTTTTTCAGGCAGGCAAATTAAAATTTCAAGTTGATTTAGGCGTAATATACAAAACCGCAGCACCTTTGATACCTTTTCGCGCTGGCTTTGATGCCTAGAAATTAAGTTATTTGTGTTAACTTTGACACCAAAAAACTGTACTTTTTTGTGCGGTTTTTTGTGTTTTTTTAGGTTGTTTTTGGGAAAGATTAAAGAGTGTTTGGTGTTTTGTTTTGTGGTTTGGTTGCTTAATTTGGGGTTGGTGGGGCTTGCTTTAATGGTGGCGGTTTTTAGGCTAGGTTTGTTGTGTAATTTTATTTTATCTTATTGATTTTTAATTGATTTGTTTGTAAAAGTTTAAACAAAAATGCTTGGCTTTATTGTAAGGCATATTGCTATGATATCTACAATGTGGCTGTTTTTGGAAAAGCCGTTGCGGTGGGGCGAAGACCTTTCCTACGGCGGTTATGCTGTTTCGTTTCACTATTATCT
>JAFSQZ010000087.1 GCA_017446355.1 Neisseriaceae bacterium | reverse complement strand
GCCTGAAAATGCTTGGGATTTGTTGTTTAAACCTGAATACACCAATAAATTGAAATCTTGTGGTATTGCTTTGTGGGATACGCCTAGTGAGATGTTCCCCATTGTGTTGAACTATTTAGGTAAAGACCCCAAAGGGACTAATCCAGCAGATATTGATGCGGCTTATGAAGTGTTGAGTAAAATTCGTCCTGATGTTAAACGTTTCAGTGCGTCTTATATTGACGAATTAGCACGCGGTGATATTTGTTTGGTGGCGGGTAATGGTGGCGACTTGAATATGGCAAAAGCGCGTTCCGAAGAAGTAAAAAGTAATGTTGGTATTGAAGTGTTGACACCAAAAGGAATGGGCGTTTGGGTGGAATCTTGGGTGATTCCAAAAGATGCGAAAAATGTTGCTAATGCACATAAATATATTAACTATACTTTAGACCCTGAAATTGCAGCGAAAAATGGTAATGAGGTAACTTTTGCACCTGCTAGTTTGCCCGCACGTGAAAAAATGGATCCTGCTTTGGTGGCAACGCGTTCTATTTTCCCAACGGCTGAAGATTTGGCAGATGGTTTTGTGATGCCACAAATATCAGATGAAGCGAAAAAACAAACCACTGCTTTATGGCAAAAATTAAAAGTGGGTAAGTGATGGCGCACGTGATGGATTAAAGTTTTTGCAAAAAACGTTATCCTGAATGGCAATAAAATGAAGCGAAGAATCTTTTTTAGGAAAGGTTCTTCGCTTTGTTTTGAATAACGAAAAGGGAGTTTTTCAAAGGTTTCAATGTGCAAGCTTACTGTTCTAATTCATTCGTAATTTTTTGTAGTAAAGCAAGACGTTCTTGGCGAATTTCGCCGCTTTGTACGGCTTGTTTGAGTACGCAATCAGGTTCGGCACTATGCGTACAGTTGTGGAAACGACATTGTCCGATGAGATGACGCATATCAGGAAAGTATTGAATAAGGTTGTTTATGTCTAGATGATGTAGTCCGAATTCTTGTAAACCAGGACTGTCAATAAGTTGGGTCTGTTGATTTAAATCATAAAGTTGTGTGTGGGTGGTGGTGTGTTTGCCAGAGTCTAGTGCAATGGAAATGTCGCTGGTGCGTGCGCGTTGTTCTCCGAGTAGAACATTGGTAATGGTGGACTTGCCCATACCGCTTTGCCCAAGCAGAATATTGGTATGTCCTTCTAATATTTCTTTCAGGCTGCCTGAATGGTTTCGTGCAGATATGGTGTAAATGGGATAACCCAGTTGTTGATAAAAATGGAGTTTATTTTTGAGTGCGTCAGTTTCTGGTAGGTCGGATTTGTTGATAACGATAATGGCGTTGATGTGTGTGGCTTCAGCAGCAATGAGTGCGCGTTGTAGGAGTGCTTCACTGGGGGTGGGTTGCGCTGCGACAACAATAATGAGTTGGCTAACATTGGCTGCAATAAGTTTGGTTTTATAGGCATCTTGTCTGTATAGCAAGCTTTGACGTGGCAACAGCGTTTCAATAACCGCTTGCTCATTATTTAATATGTCTATTTCAACCCAGTCGCCACAGGCAAAATCGGTACGTTTGCTGCGTGTGTTGGCTTCATAAACAAGTCCGTCGTCAGTACGAACAATATAACGGCGACCGTAGCTGGTGATGATTTGTGCACTGTGGATCATAAGGTGTCCTGTAATTTATTGATATTTGATGTTGTTGTGTTCTATCCAACCATCAGCATGTTGTTTTTTGGGATCTTTATGCGTGAAATAAATTTCACCGCCTTCGTCAGTGTAGCGATATTCTCCACTAAATTTAATATCATCGCCTTCTTGAAGGTCAGGAATGAATTTAGAAACTTGTAAGTTGTGGTGAATACTAACGATATGATTGTCTTTTAGACGAACATTAAACGTTTGAAAATTATTATCTATTTCGTGTTGTGTTGGCGGATTTGCAACTTTACCTCTTCCTTTAACGTGTACGTTTTTTTTGTGGTTTTTATAAGCATTTTGGACAGAGCGAGAAATTTTTTTGTTGACAAATGTAGAAACTGGTTTGTTAACGGCTTCATTGGTTTTGTATTGATTGTAACCCATTATAGATGCAGCCATTATGACACAAATAATGATCAATGTTTTCATAAATAATTCCCTAATCAAATATTTTTTTACGTAAGCATCGTTAAACGAAGAGTAAAGTTTTCTGTATCCTATGTTGTTTTTAGGACTGATTATAGATTATATTTGTATGAAAAAAATACCAATTTAGTGATAGATGCGGTTGTTATGTTTCAGCCAGCCACCAACGTGTTCACGGCGTGGATCGTGGTGTGTCCAGTGAATCACGCCACCTTGTTTGGAGTATTCGTATTCTCCGTAAAATTCCACTATATCGCCTGTTTGCAAAAGTTCAATTTTCGGTGCAAGGTCAATGTTGTGGGCGATGAGTAAGGTTTGTCCGCTGTTGAGTTCTAATATAAATCGTTGATGACGAGAACCTTCGTTGTCGTCAGCGAGAATTTTTTTAACGCGCCCACTGCCTTCAATTTGGATATTGTTTTGTTGGTTTTGATAGGCTTGTTTTAAAATATCATCAGTATTGTTTTGCGTGGTTTTAATGTCGTTATGCTTTGTTGTCATTATATTGGTTTCTTTTTTTGATGCGTTTGAATTTTCTGTTTGAGAAAAACCAAAGGCAAAGAAACCGATAAGAAGTAATAAGGGAAATAATAGTTTTTTCACGGGCTTATACCTCTATTTTATTGGGTGTAAAGGTTTCCCATTTATTGCAGGCAGGGCAGTGCCAAAAATAGACTTGTGATTTAAAGTGGCAGTGGCGACAGCGATACATACGGCTTTTTTGAAGTTGTTGTGCCAGTACGCCACGCATCATATCGGCATCGTTTTTCCAAAGTGGATTTAAGGTGCTGATTTGAAAGCCTAATAGGCGATACATACCGTTTAAATCAGGTTTTAAGCGAATCAATTCTAAAGCGGTTTGATTGGCAACGCTTTCACCATTGAGCAATAAGGATTTTTCGTGAATGACATTGAGTAAATCCAGTTGTAAAAAGGTTTTGCTGTATCCAATCAAAACGTTTAAGCCTTCTTGTGGTTTGCCGAGTGCGTCGTAAGCGTCATACAGTTTTTCACCCACCATACTTAAATAAGCGTAGTTTTGTTTTTCAATGGCACTGTATGCGTTAATGGCTGCCTGAAAATTGCCTTGTTTTTGTTCAATATCACCCAAAATCATATTGGCGCGTGTGCATTTTTTATTAGCGTTTAAGGCAGCCTGAACATATTCTCTGGCGGTTTGAAAATCACTTTGAAAGAGAGCGGCTTGTGCGAGTTCACAATAAAATTGGGCGATTTCAAATTGATACGTTTGTTCATCGTGAGCAAGCAATTTTGCGGTTTCAATGGCTTGTTGCCAATCGCGGTCTTGTTGGAAAATGTGGAGCAATAATTCATTGGCTTGTTTGGCCATATTGCCGTTTTTTAATTCTAGAAAAATTTGTTCTGCGCGATCGACTAATCCCGCGCTTTTGTAGTTTAAACCCAGTTCGTATAACACGCGTTCGCGTTTTTCGCCAACGGTGTCAGGTGATGCCAATAAGGCTTGATGCATTGCGATGGCTTTGTCGTTTTCACCGCGTTGGCGATAGAGTTTGCCCAAAGTTAAGTTTAAGTCATAAGAGTTTTGTTGCTGATCCACGACTTCTGCGAGATTACGTGCGGCGCGACTGGTGTTTTTGTCTACCAATGCATCAAGGCTGTTGTAAAAACCAGTGGGTACTGTTTTTGCCTGTTTGAGTACGGTTTTCATATCTACACGCGCGGCAAACCAGCCCATTGCAAAGAAAATGGGTAACATTAAAATTGGGATAAGTAGCCACCAAATATTGGCATTTTCCATTTTTGTATCTCAAATTAAGCGTTGTTTTCGGTTTCAGGCTGCACAGTGGATTCTTTTGGTGTGCTTGTGGTGCTGTTTTCAATCATTTTTTTGGACAGTTTTTGGACTTCTTTTTTCAGGCGTGCGTTTTCGTTACGCAGGCGAAATAGACGACCGAGTAAAGAAAATAAGCCAAATATGGTGCCGATTAAAAAAGTGATGAACAAAATAAAAATCAGTGGCCATTGCACTTCTTGTCCTGGTAAATAAGCGAATGGCACAGGTTTGGTGTTTAATAAGGCTAAAATCAAAAATAAAGCTAAAATAATCAATTTGATAAGTGTGTATATAATTTTCATAGGTTTGCTCCAAAAGATGCTGGCAGCCTGAAAAGTTACCGTCTTATTTTAATACGGTTTGAATCATTACACGAAACTACACTATACCAATTTATGTGCAAAATGTCTTGGTTGCATCACAATTTTTTTGTTGGTTTATTTAACTAATTGATTATTAAATAGACAATATTTGTGTAGGGTGTTGCGATTTGTGTGCAACAAATAGAAAAGACTATTTGTAGAAAATCCTGGTGTTATTTATTGAAAGGATATTTTTTCAATATTTGAAACAGTTTTTTATTTAATTTCTAGTAAAAAGAACAAAGTATCTTTTCTGTTCGTTTATTCGTTATTGCGAAATTTGGTACAGTCAAACAGTAGTACTTTTTTAACGATGAAGCACAAAACCAATTTACCCTGCCTGAAACGAAAGCAGTGTGATGAAATGATTTTTCACTGGAAATCATTAGGTTGATTTGGTGGGAAGTGTTGTCAATATAGAAACAGCGTAAATAAAAAATGTATCAATGATGCTGGGATTTTCTACACATTATTTGTGTAAAAATTATATGTTGTTCAGTTTTCAGGCTGCCTGAAAAACAATTGTTTCAATGTTATAATCTTTAAATGATGATTTTTTTAGGACAGTATAATGGCTTATGTTCGTGTTAATCGCGCAGCAAATGAGTTGCGTCCAATCAGTATCACCCCCAATTTTCTTCCACACGCAGATGGTTCTGTGTTGATTTGTTGCGGTAATACCAAAGTTATTTGTACCGCTACCATAGATGAGAGCGTTCCTTCTTTTTTACGTGATAAAGGTCAAGGTTGGGTTACTGCTGAATATGGAATGTTGCCTGCGTCAACTGCATCAAGAATGCGTCGTGAAGCTGCGGCGGGGAAACAATCAGGACGCACTCAAGAAATCCAACGTCTTATCGGTCGCAGTTTGCGCGCGGCAGTGGATATGAAAAAACTTGGTGAACGCCAAATTTTAATTGATTGTGATGTGATTCAAGCCGATGGCGGTACGCGTACTGCTTCTATTACAGGGGCATTTGTTGCTTTGAAACTGGCTATTCAAAAATTGTTGAACAATCAAACGCTGCCTGAAACGCCGTTATTGGGTTCTGTTGCTGCTGTATCAGTGGGCATTGTTGATGGTGTTGCGCTTTTGGATTTGGATTATCCAGAAGATTCTGGTTGTGATAGCGATGTTAATATTGTGATGCTAAATGGTGAAAAAATTATTGAAATTCAAGGAACTGCTGAAGGTGCGCCGTTTGATTTAGATGAGTTGCAAACGTTGATTGCTTTGGCACAAAAAGGTATTCGTGAGTTAAATGAATACCAAGAAAAAGCTGTTCAGTAGTATTTTTTAAGGTGTATTGAACTTTTTATTTAGGCTGCCTGAAAAGTTTTGTTGCTTTTCAGGCAGCTTTTTTATAGATAAATATGATTTCAGGCAGCGTTTGGGTTAAGCTGTGTAACTGTGTAAAAATCTGATGGTTTCTTCTTTATTGCCGTCTAAAATTAAATTGATGGCTTGACGGGCGTGGACGATGGCGTTGTCCAGTAATTGTCGCTCGTTGGCAGTGGGTTTGTTTAAGACAAAAGATGTAACCAAATTTTTGTCGCCAGGGTGTCCAATGCCTAAACGTAGACGGTAAAAATTGGCACTACCTAGTTTGGCTTGAATGTCTTTTAAACCATTGTGTCCACCGTTGCCACCGCCTTGCTTAAAGCGAATGCGTCCGCAATCTATGTCTAGTTCATCGTGTACCACTAAAATTTCATCAACTTGAATTTTGTAAAATTGTGCCAACGCGGCAACGGCTTTGCCTGATAAATTCATAAAGGTTTCTGGTTTGAGTAACCATAAATCTTGATGAGGTAAGCTGATGCGTGCTATTTCGCCGAAGAATTTTTTTTCGTTTTTAAATGTGGCTTTGTATTGCCAGGCCAATTCGTCTAAAAACCAAAAACCTGCGTTGTGGCGCGTGTCTTGATATTCTTGTCCAGGATTGCCTAGACCAACAATGAGTTTAATGTTCATTTTTTATTTCTGTGTTTGTTGTACGCGTTTGCGACGCGCTTCTTTGGGGTCGGCGATGAGTGGACGGTAAAGTTCTACGCGATCGCCTGTTTGTAATAAGGTGTTGTCTTTGACTTTTTTGCCAAAAATGCCAATGGGTGCGCCTAAATCGGCTTGGGGAAAGTCTTGTGAAATGGGACTTTGTTGCACAGCTTGGCGTGCGCTGGTGTGTTCAGGCAGCGTGAGTGTGTAGATTTTTTGCAAATGTTTGTCGGCATACGCAACTTCAATGGTGATATTAGCCATAACGTTTGTTTGCCTCGTCTACAAAAGCTTGTACCAGTTTGTTGGTTACGCTACTGAATACTGGACTGATTAGACGCGCTAATAAGCCGATGAGTTCGTAGTGTAGGGTGAAAGTGATTTGGCATTCGTTTTCACCCAGTGGCGTGAATTGCCAAGTGCCTTGCAAGCTTTTGAATGGACCTTCTAATAAATCCATTTTGATTTCGTGTGGATAACGATTGTGGTTGTGTGTGGCGAATGATTGTTGCACGCCCATATAGTCCATATACAGTCTGGCTTTAAGCTCGTTTTCTTGACGTTCAATAATTTCAGTGCGTCCATACCACGGTAGAAATTGTGGATAATCTTCCACTTTATCCACTAAATCAAACATTTTTTCTGCACTGTGCAAGACCAAAACGGATTTGCTTAATGTGGTTAATGACATTTCAGGCTGCCTTGAACTCAATAATTGGGAAAATATGTTTAGCAAAATAGGGGATAGTAAACCATTTTCAGGCAGCCTGAAACGATTAAGCTGCCTGAAATGTGTTTACGCTAATTTTGCTTTAATCAATTCTTGAACTTGCGCAGGATTGGCTTTGCCTTTGCTTGCTTTCATCACTTGACCAACAATTGCATTTAAGGCTTTTTCATTACCTGATTTAAATTGTTCCACCGCTTTGGCATTGTTGGCAATTACTTCATCAACCATTGCTTCAATAGCACCTGTATCGGTCATTTGTTGCAAACCGTGTTGCTCAATAATTTGCGCCACGCTTAAATCAGGCGATTGCCACATAATTTCAAAGGCTTTTTTCGCTAATTTACTGCTTAAAGTGTTGTCTGCAATTTTGCTTACCAATTCAGCTAAACGCGCCGCACTAATAGGACTGTCGCTTAACTCTTTATTTTCTTTATTCAAAGTTGCCGCTAAATCACCGTTAATCCAATTGGCAACCAATTTACCTTGTTTGCTCAATTGCGCCGCTTCTTCAAAGAAGGCTGCCTGAACACGTGAACTGGTGAGTAAACGTGCATCGTATTCACTCAAACCATCGTATTCAGACATAAAACGCGCTGCCATTTCTTTGGGTAATTCAGGCATTGTTTCACGCGCTTTGGAGAGTTGTTCATCAGAAATAATGACAGGCAATAAATCAGGGTCTGGGAAATAGCGGTAATCGTGTGCATCTTCTTTTAAACGCATCACGCGTGTTTCGCCTTTTTCAGGGTCAAACAACATCGTTGCTTGTTGTACTTTGCCACCATCTTCCAAAATTTCAATTTGTGCGTCCACTTCATAATTGATGGCTTGTTCCAAAAATCTAAATGAATTCAAATTTTTAATTTCACGACGTGTGCCAAATTCCGCCTGACCTTTTGGGCGTACCGATACATTGGCATCAACACGGAAAGAACCTTCCGCCATATTGCCATCACAAATATCCAACCACGTTACCAAACCGTGTAAAGCTTTAGCATAAGCCACCGCTTCGGCAGCTGAACGCATTTCAGGCTCTGACACAACTTCCAAAAGTGGTGTGCCAGCACGGTTTAAATCAATTCCTGTTGCACCGTTTAAGCCTTCGTGTACTGATTTTCCTGCATCTTCTTCCATATGCGCACGTGTAACGTTAATGGTTTTTACCGCATCGCCCACCACAATTTCCAATTGTCCGTGTTCCACAATGGGTAAGTCCAACTGACTGATTTGATAACCTTTGGGCAAGTCTGGATAAAAATAGTTTTTTCGGTCAAACACATTTTTTTGATTGATGCTTGCATTCAGTGCTAAACCCAATTTAATGGCTTTTTCCACCACTTCACGATTCATTACAGGCAGCACACCTGGTAAAGCACATTCCACCACGCTTGCATGTGCATTGGGTTCTGCACCAAACGCTGTAGAAACACCACTGAAAATTTTGGATTTGGTATTGAGTTGGACGTGAATTTCTAGTCCGATTACGGTTTCCCAAGTCATTGTTTTGTCTTTCTTGAAATAATAAAAATGTTTTCAGGCAGCCTGAAAAATCATTTCAGGTTCAATAATTTTTTGATAATCAAATGAAAACACATGTTGCAAACGTTTTAAACGTAAGTTTGTGATTTCAGAAATTTGATTACTGCAACCATTTTGTTTTAAATAATCAACAGCTTTTGAATTGTTTTGAATAGGTTCATCAATTTGGCATAATACAAATTCGCGTTGCCCACCGTCTTCTTTGTTGCATTCTAAAACTGCTTGTGCTGTTGTGCCACTACCTGCAAAAAAATCTAGAATTTTATCATGTGGGCTAATTTGTGAAATTTTGATTAAATATTTAATCAATTCAACTGGTTTTGCAGTAGATAATGTATTTTCCATTCCCCATTTTGCCAAATCGTGTTTCCCTTGACGTGAATAAAAATTCAAAATACTCATTGCATTATCTTTTGATTCAGATAATAAATGCTTTTCGTAAGGACGACCTTGTTTAAAAAGTAATTTGTTTTCATTAAATAGTTGGATAAATTTTTCTTTTGACGACCAACCTCTCGTTTTTAACGCAGGTAAATGTAGCATTATTTCTTCAATATGCAATTCACTTGGTTTCCCATTTGGTGTGGATAAGTCGGTTGCAAAACAAATTTCACCATTTTCATCAACTACAGAATAATTTTTTAAAAACGAAAAATGTTCTAATTTTTCAAAATCTTTCAATCTCTTTTTTAACAAATTGTTGGCAAAAACAACGCCATTCTGTTTGTGTGCTTTTTTGATTTCAGCCATCAATGGCAATAATTTTTCTGCGTAAAAAGGTATGTCTAAGCGTTTAATTTCAAAAGCTGGAGCTTTTTTCTTATTTTTGGCATAAGCAACTACGTATTCATGTATGGTGTTGATGTGTTTGGCATTACTACGTGTAGCCTGACGTGTAATAAACATACCTAAAAAATTATCTTTGCCAAAAATTTCATTACAAATTAAACGTAATTCAATCAGTTTATTATCGTCAATAGAAACAAATAATACGCCTGTTTCTTGTAGCACTTTATGGGTTTTACGAATTTTACTGGCGATAAAAACGTCCCAATCTGCATAATCATCGTGGTATTCAAATTTTTTGGATTGAGTGTTGTAAGGTGGATCTATATAAACCGTTTGAAAATACTTTTCAGGCAGCTTATTTAAGCATTTTTCCGCGTCCATAATGTAGAGTTTATTCATCAAGAATTGCCTCCGTCCACCAATCTTCGCCTTTGTATTTTAAACGGAAAATATTTTGTATTTCCTTTTTGGTTTTAACAGGTGTCAAAATTTTGAAACCACAATCTTGTACCAATTTTTTCACACTAATAGATTGTGTAGAACGAACACTCTTACCTGATTTGAAAAAATCTATGCGTTGTTTTAAATATTGCCCAATTAAAGGGTTTTGTCCATAGACAATGAATAATAATTCAGATAAGCCTGCCCACACACCAACGGCTAAAAATAATTTTTCGTCCTCAAATGCTTTTGCTTTTTCATAAGTAGTATCATTGAACGTTGCACCCCAAGATGTTGTGCTAAATGAAACTTGTTTTACTTCTAGGTAAGTGTTTTTTTGTGAATTTTTAGCATCAAAACCGTGTTTTTGAATGTTAATTAAATCGTAATCTAAATATGCACCGACCATGCCATCTTTTAACTCATTGAAAAAACTATCATTATCCAATTTGTTGTATTTGTTTTGAATGGCAATCAAAGGTTGAATGGCATAATTGGCTTCGGAAATAAAATCACGATTGATTTCTTGGTAATCACCTTTTTTGAAAATATCTAGTTCTTGATTTTTAAATAAAATTCTACTCATATTTTCCCTTTCAGGCAGCCTGAAAAACTTTATGCAGGTGTTTTTGTATGCCAATCGCTGTTTAGTTGCATTTGGTGTGCTGCGCCTAAAATTTTTGCTTCATTAAAATAGTTGCCAATTAACTGTACACCAATGGGTAAACCATCTGCGCCAAAACCTGCTGGTAAACTGATGGCGGGTAAACCTGCTAAATTAACGGCGATGGTGTAAATATCCGATAAATAAGCTTGCACTGGGTCTTGATTGAGTGTGCCTAGCTTGGGTGCAGTTGTCGGCGCGTTGGGAGCGAGAATAACATCGCATTGTGTTAAGGCTGCCTGAAAATCGTCGGCAACTAAACGGCGTAATTTTTGTGCTTTTAAGTAATAAGCATCGTAGTAGCCATGACTTAATACGTAAGTACCAATCATAATGCGGCGTTTTACTTCGCTGCCAAAACCTTCTGCGCGTGTGTTGCTGTACATTTCTTCTAAACTGTCAAATTTGGCGGCGCGGTGTCCATAACGCACACCATCGTAACGCGATAAGTTGGTGCTGGCTTCGGCAGATGTGAGTACGTAATATGCGGGAATGGATAATTCGGTTTGTGGTAAAGAAACATCAACCAATTGCGCACCTTGCTGTTTGAGTAATTCAATGGTTTGGTTTAAGGCTGCCTGAACGTCTGTGCTGTTGTGTTCAGTGAAGTATTCTTTGGGGAGACCTACTTTTAAACCTTTAAGTGGTTGATTTAAATCGCGTGTGTAATCTTCTTGTTCACGCGCTAAACTGGTGGAATCGCGTTCATCAAAACTTGCCATTGTGTTGAGTAATAACGCGCAATCTTCTGCGGTTTGTGCCATTGCGCCTGCTTGGTCAAAACTTGATGCGTACGCGACCATTCCGAAACGTGAAACCGTGCCGTAAGTGGGTTTAATGCCTGTGATGCCACAGTGTGAAGCAGGTTGGCGAACCGAACCGCCTGTATCAGAACCTAACGCAGCAGGTGCTAAACGTGCGGCAATCACAGCAGCCGACCCTCCTGATGAACCACCTGAAACGTGGTTGTGATTGAAAGGATTTTTGGTAGCACCGTAAAAAGAATGTTCGGTGGTGGAACCCATTGCGAATTCGTCCATATTGGTGCGACCAAGTGTAACCATACCTGCGTTTAATAAATTTTGTACCACTGTTGCGGTGTAAGGCGAGATAAAGTTGTCCAACATTTTAGAAGAACACGCACTGCGCCAGCCTGTTTGACAAAATAAGTCTTTGACCGCCAAAGGTACGCCTGTTAAAACGTGTGCTTGACCTGCTGCGATGCGTTCATCAGCGACACGCGCTTCGGCAAGGGTTTGTTCTGGATTTAAGGTAATGTAGGCATTGATGGCAGGATTGTCGCGGTTGATGGCGTTGAGATATTCTTGTGCAAGTTCTACGGCGGAAATTTTTTTACTGTGTAATAAATCGCTGGCTTGTTTTAAAGTATATGTTGGCATAATTATCTTTCAGGCTGCCTGAAAAAAGGCAAGTGGTTTCAGGCAGCGTTAAATGTTTCATTAAGATTTAATAAAGTTCAATAAAAATGATTAAGTTTTTTCAGGCTGCCTGAATTATTCTTCAATCACTTGTGGCACGATGTATAAACGATTACGCACATCTGGTGCAATGGCTTGATATTGTGCCGCGCAGTCCGTTTCGGTAACCCTATCTTCGCGCAAACGCAAAGCCACTTCGTGTGGGTGTGCCATTGGTTCAACGTTGGTGGTGTCTACGGTTTGCATTTTTTCCACTAACTCAAAAACGGCGTTGAGTTTTTCCAAAGTGGCTGTTTTTTCGGCGTCTGTTAATGCCAAGCGAGAAAGTTTGGCGATTTTTTCTACGTCGTTTAAAGTGAGCGACATCTGTTTAATCCTTAAAATTTAGATTTTACTATTGCTATTGAGTAAATTAGGGTATCATTACGCGCTATTTGTGCACGAAAAAAAAATTGAAACACGATTATAACCGAAAACCGTGTTTCAGACAGCACTACATTATTGTTGTACATTAACTTGAATTTAAGCGGTTTCTTTTGTGATTTTCTGAATTAGGATTTGTCCATGTTTCGTTTTTTAACTCGTTATTTTTCTAATGATTTGGCTATTGATTTGGGTACAGCAAACACTTTGATTTACATTAAAGGCAAAGGTGTTGTGTTAGATGAACCATCTGTTGTGGCAATACAAAATGATAAATATGGTAGAAATGATACATTAGCTGTGGGTGCGGAAGCTAAAAAAATGTTGGGACGCACACCAGGTGGTATTGAAGCCATTCGTCCGATGAAAGATGGGGTGATTGCTGATTTTAATGTAACCGAAACAATGCTCAAAGAGTTTATTCGTAAAGTCAATAACAATAAATGGATGGCAGCACCACGTATTGTGATTTGCGTGCCTTGTGGTTCCACTCAAGTGGAACGCAAAGCCATTCGCGATTCAGCTTTGGCAGCAGGTGCGTCCAGTGTGAATTTGATTGAAGAACCTATGGCAGCAGCAATCGGTGCAGATTTGCCTATTGAAGAACCTTCTGGTTCTATGGTGGTGGATATTGGTGGTGGTACTACTGAAGTTGGCGTGATTTCTTTATCTGGTTTGGTGTATTCGCATTCTGTGCGCATTGGTGGTGATACCTTTGACGATGCAATTGTGAACTATGTTCGCCGTAACTACGGTATGTTAATCGGTGAAGCGACTGCCGAAGAAATTAAAAAAGAAATTGGTTCAGCATTTCCTGGCACAGAAGTTACCGAACTGGAAGTCAAAGGTCGCAACTTGGCAGAAGGTGTGCCACGTTCTTTTGTCATCAATTCCAATGAAGTTTTGGAAGCATTGGCAGACCCTTTGAGTCAAATTGTTCAAGCAGTGTTAAGCGCGTTGGAACAAACACCGCCAGAATTGGCTGCTGATATTGCAGAACGTGGTTTAGTCTTAACAGGTGGAGGCGCATTATTGCGTGGCTTGGATCGTTTATTGTCCGAAGAAACAGGTTTGCCTGTGTTGATTGCTGACGAACCTTTAACATGTGTGGTGCGTGGTTCTGGCAAAGCTTTGGATATGGTGGGTAAGCTAAACTCTATTTTTGTGGTTAATCCTTAATTTAAATGAATGTTAAAAAAAGCGTTTGCGGTGTTTGCCTAAAAACGCTTTTGCTTTTGTATTGAAAATTTCAGGCTGCCTGAAAAATAATCAAGCCAATGGGTTTTGATACGAAGTGTTTCAGGCTGCCTGAAAGGTGATGATATGTCCGAACAATCTTTATCTTTTGCGCATCGTGGTTTACGTGCTGTTCATAAAGTTGTGTTGCTAACGTTGGTGTCGTTGGCATTGATGCTGCTGGACAATCGTTTTACAGTAGTAAAAAATGCCAAGCGTTATGTGGCAACAATGTTATATCCATTGCAATGGGTGGCGAATAAACCTGTTGAGTGGTATGAATACACCAATTCCTTGTTTTACTCGCAAGATTATTTATTAAAAGAAAATCAGCGGTTGATGGAAGAAAATATATCGCTAAAACTCAATGAGCAACGCGCTAAATTAGAACGCAAAGATTTAAATCAGCTCAAATCTTTGTTTGCTTTACAACAAAACGGTTTGAATATTGTAGCTGCTGCCGATGTGATTTCTAATGGAAAAGTATCACAATCAAGTCGTTTGATTATTGATAAAGGTTCTAAAAGTGGTGTAAAAGACGGTGATGCGGTGGTTGATGAAAATGGCTTGTTGGGACAAATTGTGGCAACCTACCCATTTAGCGCAGAAGTATTGGTATTAACGGACAGTAAAATTGTTGTTCCTGTGAGTGTTTTAAGAACAGGAATGCGTAGTTTGGTTTATGGCAATAGTGGCACACTTGAATTGCGGTATTTTCCCATTGATGCAGATTTGCAAGTGGGCGATGAATTGGTTACTTCTGGTTTAGACAGCATTTATCCAGTGGGTATTCCTGTTGCCAAAGTATTATCGGTGAGTCGCAAAGCAGGCACGCCTTATTACCGTGTTGAATTACAACCCTTGGCAAATTTATACAGCAGTAAATATGTATTGATTTTGCCCCAAGAAGAAAACTTACTTTCCCATTCCGCTTCGGCGACAACAGCTTCTGTTTCTGTAACAAAATGAACGAAAATTTTTATAGTCGCATTCCACTAAAATTGATTATCATCAGTTTTATTGTGCCTTTGAGTTTAGATTTTATCCCTTTTTCAGGCAGCATTTTTTATTGGCTGCCTGAATTTACTGCGTTAATGCTGTATTATTGGTTGATTAACCGTCCACAAAATGTCGGCATTGGCACAGCATTTGTCTTGGGATTATTGGTAGACATTGGCACAGCTTCACCTTTGGGTGAACACGCATTAGCGTATGTTTTATCCGCCTATTTGATTGTGTATTATCATCGTAAAATATATGAAGACGATGGTTTACAAGCTGTTTTTGTGGGATTGGCTTTGCTGGTCAATGAAATGGTGCAACTGTTGGTGAATCTGCGTTTTGAACACCGTAGTACAAGTTGGGGTATTTTGCTTTCCCCCATTATGGGCGCGTTTCTTTGGCCTGCTTTAAATAAACTTATGGTAAGCATTCTTAATTTCCGTCAGTTAAAACGATGATTTTTTTTCGCAAACGCCTTGTTTTTAAAAGTACCAAACCTGCTGCACCACCTGTTTCAGTGCAGCGGGATTTTGTGTTGCGTTTGCTGGTGGCGTTTTGTTGTATTTGCGTGATGTTTTGCATTTTGGCAGCACGTTTTTACTATTTACAAGTCATTAAACATAAAGATTATACGGTGCAAGCCACCACAAACCGCATCAGTTTGATTCCAACGCCGCCTATTCGTGGCGAAATTGTGGACGTGAATGGCGTGGTGTTGGCACGAAATTACCCAGCTTACTCTTTGGAAATTATTCCCAATCAAATAGAAGATAAAAATATAGACGATTTGATTGAACGCTTGAAACCTTATGTAACACTGGAAGAAAAAGATTTAAAACAATTTAAAAGGTTTCGCGCCGAAGCACGCGCTTATGAAAAAATTCCATTGAAAATAAAATTGGCTGCCGATGAAGCTTCACGTTTGGCCGCTATTTTATACCAATTTAAAGGCGTAGAAATCAACGCGCGTACATTCCGTGAGTATCCTTATGGTAAATCAACCGCGCATTTTTTAGGTTATATTGGACGCATCAGTGATAAAGACCAAAAAAATTTAGCCGAACAAAATCGCAGTTCGTTTTATCGTGGAACCACCCATATTGGCAAGTCTGGCTTGGAAGAGTTTTATGAAGAACAATTACACGGTATACCAGGCTTTCAAGAAGTGGAAAAAAATGCAGCAGGCGAAGTGATACGCGTACTTCGTACAGTGCCTGCGCAAACAGGTCAAACCTTGCGTTTAACAATGGATATTCGTGTGCAACAAGAAGCGGAACGCTTAATGGCGAATCGTCGTGGCGCATTGATTGCATTGGATCCGCAAACAGGTGGCGTGTTGGCGTACGTTTCTAACCCCAGTTTTGATCCCAATTTGTTTATTAACGGCATTGACAGCGACACTTGGAAATCACTGAACGAAAATTGGCAACGTCCATTGATTAACCGTGTTACACAAGGTTTGTATCCACCTGGTTCAACATTTAAACCCTTTATGGCGATGGCTTTGCTAGAAAGTGGCAAAATTACCCAACACAGCATCGTCCCAGCACCAGGTGCGTGGAGTATTCCTGGTTCTAAACACCAATTCCGTGATTCCGTGCGCAGCGGTCATGGTGCAGTAAATTTAAGTCGTGCCATTCAAGTGTCGTCTGATACCTTCTTTTACCGTTTAGGTTACGAGTTAGGCATTCAAAAAACGCGTCCTTATTTAGCAGAATTTGGTTTGGGCGAACAAACAGGCATTGATTTGCCTCATGAATATCGTGGTGTATTGCCTTCTCCTGAATGGAAAGAAAAACGTTTTGCCAAGCTGCCTGAAAAACGTCGCCGTTGGTTACCAGCAGAAATGGTACCCATCAGTATCGGTCAGGGTTATAACGCCTACACGCCTTTACAAATGGCACATGCCACAGCCATTCTTGCCAATAATGGCGTGGTTTACCGTCCCCATTTGGTGCAAGAGCTGCTGAACCACGAAAAACAAATCATCACAACCATCAATCCTAATCCAGAGCGACAATTAAAAATGTCGCAAAGTAATTTTAATTACGTGAAACGCGCGATGCAAAGTGTGTTGCATGGTGGTACGGCAACGGCTATTGGTTCAGGTTTACAATACACTATGGGTGGAAAAACGGGGACGGCACAAGTGGTGCAAATCGCACAAGGTAAAACCTACAATGCGGCACAATTGAGCATCAGAAACCGCGACCATGCGTGGTTTATTGCGTTTGCGCCTGTGGATAAACCCAAAATTGCGGTGGCAGTGATTTTAGAAAATGCAGGGTGGGGGGTTACTGCCGCACCAGTGGCACGTCATTTAAGCGATTTTTATTTACTTAAATTAAGTCAAGCGGAACCAGTAGCCTTAAACAAAAGTTCGCAATCGGAAAATCCTTTATTGGTTCAAAACACACAAAAACAATCCAAAAGAAACAGCGTTCAGGCAGCCTTTATTGCAGCGCAGGAACAAAAAACTCCTGTTCAGGCAGCATCTATTCCCCATACAGCTTCGGTTCCTAGTATGAAAGTTGCACCATGAGTTTAAATAATTGGTTGGTCAAAATCAAAGAATGGATTTGGGATCCGTTAGATCCTTGGCTTTTTTACGCCCTATTAGCGATTTACTTAATGAGTATGTTTTTACTTTATTCAGCAGATGGACAAAATATTGGGCGACTAGAAAGCAAAACCATTCATACCATATTAGGTGTAGGAATATTGCTTATTGTGGTGCGCATTCCGCCACGTGCATTGGCTTTTTTTGCTATGCCCTTGTATGTGATTGGTGTTGTTTTACTATTGGGCGTACATTTTTTCGGGATTACCGTAAACGGTTCTACACGTTGGCTAAATTTAGGGGTGCGCATTCAGCCATCTGAAATTATGAAAATTGGTCTACCGATGGTATTAGCATGGTATTTTCATCATTATGAAAACAGACTAGCGTGGTATCACTATTTAATTGCCCTAGTGATGATTGCCATTCCAGGTGCATTGATTTTAAAACAACCTGATTTAGGCACTGCCACGTTAATTATGGCATCAGGAATTTTTGTGATTTTTTTCGCAGGACTGCCTTGGAAAGTTTTATTTATCACCATTATCGGCTTTTTTAGCTCTTTGCCCCTGATTTGGCAATACGGTTTACACGATTACCAAAGAACGCGCGTTTTAACCCTATTAGATCCCACCAAAGACCCATTGGGCGCAGGTTACCATATCTTACAATCAATGATTGCCATCGGTTCAGGCGGTGTTTGGGGCAAAGGCTGGTTAAATGGCACGCAAACGCATTTAGAATATATTCCAGAATCCACCACAGATTTTATTTTTGCTGTTTACGGCGAAGAATTTGGTTTAGTTGGCAACTTATTGTTATTGATTGTTTATCTCATTATTATTGGGCGTGGTTTATATATTGCCGCCAATGCCACCAATTTATACAGCCGCCTTTTAGCAGGCGCACTCACAATGACTTTTTTCTGTTACGCTTTTGTGAATATGGGTATGGTAAGCGGTATTTTACCCGTAGTTGGTGTGCCGCTGCCTTTGGTAAGTTATGGTGGCACGGCAACTTTATCCATAATGTTTATTCTTGCCCTGCTGATGAGCATAGCCAGAGAAACACGCAACAAACGTTATTGATTTAATAAGCTTATTGATGTTCAGGCAGCCTGAAATTAAAGTGGCAACAAGGCAAACAAATGTAAAATATAAACACATCACAAACGCTATTGGTATAATGCCCATTCCCACTTGTTTGAAACTTTTGAAGGAGCTGATCATGGGATTATTATCATTTGTTGCCAATGCAGGTAAAAAATTATTGGGTCGTGGTAAAGATGAAGAAAACATCAAAAACGAAATCACAAGCAGTTTGAGTTCAACTTCATCTGTTGACAATCTTGAAGTCAAAGTAGAAGGCGACACTGTTAAAATCACAGGTGATGCAACACCAGAAACATTAGAAAAGGCCGCATTGATTGCAGGTAATGTTGAAGGTATTCAAAACGTGGAAGTAGACGGTGTGCGTGATGACGCTGACGACAACTACTACACCATTGTGAAAGGTGATAACTTATCCAAAATTGCGAAGAAATTTTATGGTGATGCCAATCAATACAATAAAATTTTTGAAGCCAATAGAGAAGTCATCAAAGATCCTAACTTAATTTATCCAGGTCAAAAAATTCGCATTCCCAAATAAAGATTAAAGTCGCAACATTAAAAGTGTTGCGACTTTTTATTGTATTGATTTTTTATTTATTTAAAATATCTAGAAAACTTTCTGTATCAATTCCTACAAGGTAATCCGATACAGACGCTTTATTCTTCAATAATTCAATCACTTCTTTTAAAGCAGAAATTTCATTTTCTTTAGCGGCTAGCAAACATTTCAATTTTTCATTTTCCATCGCAACCACTTGATTAACGCCAACATAATTATGATTATTAGTATGGTCGCCAATAGAGAAGAAAAAAGAGCGGTCGTTTTGAGCAATCAATTCCACCACATCAATATTAAAAATTTGAGCGATTTGTTTCAGTTTATCCAAAGTTAAATGCGTTTTTCCGTGTTCAATTTTGGCATAACCAGCAGGCGACATTTCCAATTTTTCCGCCATTTCTTCTTGCGACCATTGGTTGATTTCTCTCATCACTCTGATTTTCTCGTGGACTTCCATAACAACTCCTTAACGGTATGATTTTAATGACTATTAGTAGGATTTTGATAACTGGTAGTTGCTGGTTTGCAAAATGGGTAAAGTATATCATCGCTACACTTTTTGTCCAACTTTACGTAAAGGAGCTTTTATGAAACGTCGTTTTATTCAATCTTTATTGGTTACATCTATTGCATTAACTTTGGCTGCTTGTGGTTCTAGTGGTTCATCAGAAACCAAACCTGTGGTGGTAGAAAACAAACCAGTAGAAAATAAACCAGTAGAAAATAAACCTGTTGAGAATAAACCTGTTGAGAATAAACCTGTTGAAGAAAAAATTTCTTTGATAATAGAAACGCCTGATGGGGCTAAAATTGATTTGTCGGATAAAGCACTGGGTAAAATATCTGGTGAAAAAACTGCTTATGGTGAATTAACAGGGCAGCATAATGAATATTCGTTTTATGGTTTATGGAAAGGTAATGATGGTTCATCTGTCTTACATTATCAAGGCATTGAAGCAACAGATATTCCTATGTCAGGAAAAGCAACTTATACAGGTGATGCTGTATGGGTAAGCGGTTTAGTAGGTGCTGCTTCAACAGGGTTGTTGAATATGGCGATAGGTAGTCAAATTCCAGGCGGTAATTTGGTGGGTAAATTTCTTGGTATTCCAAGTGGTTTTGATGTGGCTGGTAAAGTTAGACACAGTGGTAAAACTACTTTAAATGTGGACTTTGGTCAAAAAACAGTAGATGGTTCCATTACATTCTCGGTACTCAATGGCGATGAATTCCGTCGTGATATTACTTTACAAAAAACCAAACTAGACGGTTCAAAATTTAGTGGTAAAGCCAGTGTTTTATTCAATGATGGCGGTACTTATGAAGGAGCTTTATATGGTAAAGGCGCACCAGAAGCGGCAGGACGAGTGCATTTTAAAGATAGAGCTGATTTAGATGTTGTCTTCGGTGGTAAACGTTCATCTGTAAAATAATCTTGTAAGGAATCTGCACCCTTGCGTTGAATAAGGCGTTTAGGGTGCAGATTTTTTATGTTTGTTTCTGATTGAAATGAGCGGTTTTATGAAAAATAAGTTTCTTATTTTGGTGGTACTTTTTCCAAGTTTGCTTTTTGCGCAAATCAATGAAGAAAGTTTTAGTGTCAGTGAACTTAAAAACAATCCTACAAAAACGGAACAGTTATTGGTTTTCGCTTTAAAAACGGAACAATTTCAGGCAGCTGAACGTTTATTGAAAATCTATCAAGACTTTCCACAAGCAGATAAAAATTTGGTGCATTATGCACAAATTCGTTTCGCGCAACAGTTGTTTTTAAATCATCAAAACCGTGATGCACGCCAAGCGTTTCAGGCAGCACAACAAGAAGATTTAAGTGATGATGCACGCAATGCTGTGGATAAATATCTTTTTGCCCTTGATGAGCGTGAACGTTGGCAATTTTCAGGACGTGCGCATTATATCTACGATAAAAATGTGAACAAAACGTCTGCGGATAAACAAATTGAAAACACGGGTTTTGTTAAAGGTGATGGTATGTATCCCCAAAAAGCACACGGTTTTGGTTATTCGGCAGAACTTGAAAAAAATTGGCATTTAAAGG
>JAFSQZ010000086.1 GCA_017446355.1 Neisseriaceae bacterium | reverse complement strand
GTTAAACAAGCTTTAAAAGATGCAGGTGTCAATAAATCCGATATTAAAGGCGTGATTATGGTTGGTGGTGCAACGCGAATGTTGCACGTACAACAAGCTGTTGCATCATTTTTTGGACAAACACCGCTGAATAATCTAAATCCCAATCAAGTGGTGGCACTGGGTGCTGCGATGCAAGCCAATATTTTGGCAGGCAATAAAAGCGATGATGAATGGTTGTTGTTAGACGTTATTCCTTTATCTTTGGGCATTGAAACTTATGGTGGATTAAGCGAAAAAATTATTCCGCGTAACGCCACTTTACCCACAGCACGCGCCCAAGAGTTTACAACATTTAAAGACGGACAAACTGCAATGACCATTCACGTGGTACAAGGTGAGCGAGAATTGGTTTCTGATTGCCGCAGTTTAGCGAAATTCACAATGCGTGGTATTCCGCCGATGGTAGCGGGTGCTGCGCGTGTTCGCGTAACTTTTCAAGTAGACGCAGATGGTGTGTTATCGGTGTCGGCGCAAGAACAAACCACAGGCGCACACGCAGAAATTGAAGTCAAACCTTCTTATGGTTTAGACGATGCCACCATTACACAAATGTTGCGCGACAGTATGGACAACGCCCAAGACGATGCTGCTGCACGCGCACGCGCCGAAGCAAAAGTAGAAGCTGAAAGTTTAATGGGTGCTGTTCAGGCTGCCTTAAACTTGGACGCGGATTTATTAAGCGATGAAGAAATTCAACACATTCAACAATTGATGGATAAATTAAGCAATAGTCTACCCACACACACCGCCGAACAAATTCGTCAACTCACACAAAACTTATCACAAGCCACCGATCGTTTCGCAATGTTGCGTATGGACAGAAACATTCAACGTGCTTTGGGTGGTGTTCATGTAAACGAGTTATAACAAGGCATTAAAATTGCTTACTGCTTAAACAGTAAATATGACAAAAATGCGCACAAACGCTGTGTCATCAAACAAAAATTAACTGATAAACTTTGATTTTAATGTTTCAGGCAGCCTAATATATTTCAGGCAGCCTGAAAATCGTTATAATCCACTTTTTATTTTCAGGCAGCATTGTTATGAACCCTTTAATGTTTGATGCACAACCCACACACACACCAACACCTGTTATTGTGGCATTAGATTTTGCCAATGAAAACGATACGCTTGCATTTGTACGCCAACTTGACCCCAGTCTTTGCCAACTTAAAATCGGCAAAGAATTGTTCACCGCAACAGGACGAAACCTAGTAGAAAAACTGATTCATCAAGGTTTCAAAGTATTTTTAGATTTAAAATACCACGACATTCCAAATACTGTTGCCAAAGCATGCAAAGTCGCCGCACAAATGGGCGTTTGGCTTGTAGATATGCACGCGTCAGGAGGCAGACGTATGATGGAAGCCGCCGCAGAAGCAGTTGCCAACGAAACGCACAAACCACATTTAATTGGCGTAACCGTATTAACCAGTATGGAACAAAATGACTTACGTGAAATTGGTTTTCAGGCAGCCCCAAATGAATTGGTGTGCAATTGGGCAAAACTCGCACAATCATCAGGTTTAGATGGTGTCGTTTGCTCGGCACAAGAAGCCACAATGTTACGCCAAGAAATAGGCAAAGCATTTTTATTGGTAACACCAGGTATTCGTTTGAACACCCACAATCAAGACGACCAACGTCGCATTATGACCCCAGAACAAGCCTTAAATGCTGGTTCCAATTATTTAGTGATGGGACGACCCATTACCCAAGCACAAAACCCCGTTGCGCTACTGCGTCAAATCAATGAACACGCGCAACACATTATTCAGGCAGCCTGAATACACAAACTACTTTTTAAGGAGCCTATGATGAAACACATACTTGCACCCATTGGTTTATCACTTCTACTTGCCGCTTGCACAGGTGTTGGCGTAGACAGCAACAACATCTCACTAGGTTTAGGATTAGGTAGCACAATTGGTCGCCACGTTGGTTTAGGCACCAGTCTCAATATTCCACTTACCATCGGTCGCAATGGCAACACCACAAGCAATAACAGTGGTATCAACATTATTGAAGAAAAAATCCTGACATACTTTGATACACAAGGCAACACCACCGACAGCGCCGTAAAAGGTGGTTATTATCGTCAACTCATCTCCAAACAAAACAACGGCTATTTAGTGCAAGATTTTTACAGCACAGGTGAAAAGCGCACAGACCCTATGATACTTTCAAAAGAACAAGCTTTTTCATTTCGCGCACACCCAAATGATGGCACATATACTGTGTACGCCATCAATGGCAACATTATGCAACAACAAAATTTCCGAAATGGACAACTTGTCCAATAATTCAGACAGCTAGCTGAATTATTGATGAGAAAAAGTACATACCCAAAAACTCATCAACGCCATTTTTCAAAAAGTGTCCAAAAATAACGAAAAATAGTGTACCATATTGGCTTTTGTTTCAGGCTGCCTGTTTACTCGTGGCAGCAAATTATTTTATTCAATATCCATAAGGAAACATCATGCAAGTTTATTATGATAAAGATGCCGACCTATCTTTAATCAAAGGCAAAACCGTTGCCATTATTGGTTATGGTTCACAAGGTCATGCACACGCTGCCAACTTAAAAGATTCTGGTGTAAATGTTGTTATCGGTCTACGTCAAGGCGCATCTTGGAACAAAGCTGTTCAAGCAGGTCATAATGTAAAAAGCGTAGCAGATGCCACCAAAGAAGCTGATGTAGTAATGATTTTATTGCCTGATGAAACACAACCTTTTGTGTACAAAAACGAAATTGAACCCAATTTAAAAGCAGGCGCAGCTTTAGCATTTGCACACGGTTTTAACGTGCATTACAACCAAATCGTTCCACCTAAAAACGTAGACGTTATTATGATTGCACCAAAAGGTCCTGGTCATACTGTACGTAGCGAATTCTTAAAAGGTGGCGGTGTTCCCTCTCTTATCGCTGTATACCAAGACAACACAGGCAAAGCACGCGACATCGCTTTATCATATGCCGCAGCAAACGGTGGCACCAAAGGTGGCGTGATTGAAACCAACTTCCGCGAAGAAACAGAAACCGACTTATTTGGTGAACAAGCCGTATTGTGTGGTGGTTGTGTAGAACTCATCAAAACAGGCTTTGAAACCCTAGTTGAAGCAGGTTACGCACCTGAAATGGCATACTTTGAATGCTTACACGAAATGAAATTGATTGTAGACCTGATTTATGAAGGCGGTATTGCCAATATGAATTACTCCATTTCAAACAATGCCGAATACGGTGAATACGTAACAGGTCCAGAAGTCATCAACGCACAAAGCCGTGAAGCAATGCGCAACGCATTAAAACGCATTCAAAACGGCGATTATGCCAAAATGTTCATTCAAGAAGGCGCAACCAACTACGCCAGTATGACTGCTCGTCGTCGCTTAAATGCCGACCACCAAGTAGAAAAAGTTGGCGCACAATTACGCAGTATGATGCCTTGGATTGCCAAAAATAAATTGGTTGACCAAGAGAAAAACTAATCACCAACTAAAAAATAAGGGGCTAACATCAATTAGCCCCTTATTTTTAACGCCAGTCTCTAAAACTTTTACAGAATTCTGCATCAAAAAGAAACGCCACAGAGCGGTTGCATTTGTTATTTCTGATAGGATTTAACAAGCATTTCAAAACATCAATAACAAATAACCATAAAACATTATAGAAACTCAAAACAAGCTTAAAGTTTCGCAGCTACATCTCGTAACGCCGTACGCACGCCCTCTTCTATCACAGGGTGATAAAACGGCATATCCAGCATTTGTGGCACCGTTAATTGCATTTGATGCGCCCAAGCAAGCAAATGTGCAATATGTTCTGCTGCTGGACCAACCATTTCTGCACCCAAGAAACGTTTACTTTCTTTATCGGCATACACGCGCAAATGTCCTTGATTCACCAACATTACGCGACTACGACCTTGATTTTTAAAAGAAACTTCCCCAACCACCAAACGTTCATCATATTCTTTTTGCAAAGTAGCAAAACGCGCACCCACGCTGGCAATTTGTGGATTAGTAAACACCACACCAATCATACTGCGGCGCAAACCTGCTTCAATATTCGGATAACGTCCTGCATTTTCGCCTGCAATTTTTCCTTGATCACTGGCTTCGTGTAACAACGGAATTTGGTTAGATGCATCACCTGCAATAAAAATATGTGGAATACTGGTTTGCATGGTTTTAGGATTGGCAATCGGTACGCCACGTGCATCTTTTTCAATATTTAGATTTTCCAAACCAATGTTGTCCACGTTTGGACGGCGACCTACCGCAGCCAACAAATAATCGGCACAAAATACACCTGTTTGTCCCTCTTTTGACCATTGAACTTCTACTTTGCCTTCATTATTGAGCGACACTTCTGTTTCGGTATTTAAATGCAAAGTCAATTCACTACCAAAAACATCAATGGCTTGTTGCAACACCACAGGGTCAGTAATCCCACCTAATGAACCGCTAACACCAAAAATCTCCACACGCACACCTAAACGATGCAAAGCTTGTCCCAATTCCAAACCAATCACACCAGGACCAAATACAGCAACGCTTTCAGGCAGTGTATCCCATGAAAAAACATCGTCATTGATAATCAATTTATCACCCAATGCTTTCCAAGAATCGTGCAACACTGGACGAGAACCAGTGGCAATCACAATGCGTTTAGCTTTAATTTGTGTGTGTTCATCAATTTGAACAGTATGCTCATCAATAAACTTGGCAGCCCCCATAATACGGCGTTCTTCAGACCAAGCCATCACATCTTCCAACACAAAACCAACAAAGCGATCACGCTCTGATTTTACGCGTTGCATCACTTCCTGACCATTCACAAGCACCGAATTTTTATCCAAATGCACACCAAAAGGATCTGTGTGCGTAGCGTGATGACAAGCTTCAGCAGCCGCAATCAATAATTTTGATGGCATACAACCCACACGAGCGCAAGTGGTTCCAAAAGCTTTGCTTTCAATTAAATAAACATTGTCTGTGTAGCGCAATGCATTACGAAACGCGCCCATTCCAGCCGTGCCACCACCCATTACTACTACATCTGCATTTAATTTCCTCATGATAAAATATCCTTATTTGTTTTCTTAATGTTATTGAATTATTAAATAATACATACCTATTTGTAAAGTATTCGTTTTTACTAATAAAATAAATTTATGGTGATATTTGTTTTCAGGCAGCCTGAAAGCTTATTTCCACTCAATCGCAATCGCCCTATGGTCGGAGTATTGCCATTTTAAGGCGTGAGCGTAGGCTTGATTTTTGCGATACAAAACACGGTCAAGGGGCAGGAAAAAGGGTTTCCACGTAGGCGTGGCGTTGGCTAATGCGTCTTTTAGTTGAGCGTGTTTTGCAAAACGGCGATAAATGGGGGAATACGGCGTGTTATTCAGATCGCCCACAACCAAAACAGCGTTGTTGTCAGCGGCGATTTTTTGTGTGGCTGCCTGAAAATAAATCAAGCGGTCATTTGCTAATTCGCGATTCACAGGTGGTGGCGGATGTAGCACAAAAATGGTGCGTTGATTGGGCAAAACAGCACGAATATAAGGATAAGTATCTTCAATAAAATGAACTTCGCAAGATAATGGTTTTTGTTTTGAAAACAGTTGGATAGCAAAAGGACTGTCAATTGAATGTCCGCAAGAAAATGGATAGTTTGCCTGTAAGGTTTGTAACTGTTTTTGCCAGCCAAGACCACCCATTTCAGTGAGTGCCAAAATGTCGGCTTGTTGTGCTAATAAAAAAGTGATTTCTTGGTCTTTTTCCTTGTTTTCAAAGTACATATTGTAGGCAATGATTTTGAGCGAAGAGTCATCTTTCAGGCTGCCTGAAAAGGGTAAAAAAGCAAAAATAATCACAGTGCAACAAATCGCCTGTAACAGATAACGCCAGCGACGTTTGAATGCAAAACTTGCCAATAAAATCAAAATACTACCGTGTAGCGTAAAATGTGTTAGCCACTCAAAACCGAACCACACAAATGCCAAAATTTGTGCCAAAATCAACAGCACAAATATGCTGATGCTGTAAAAACGACAGCGTTTTAATAAGGCGGTTTTGAGTTTGGGATTCATTTTATACAGATTGTTGTGATGCATTTTTATGATTGTATTCTGTGTATTTGAAAAATGAAAATATTTAGCTTTTTATGTTGACTGAACATTTATATTATAAATATCATTTCAGGCAGCCTGAAACATTTAGGAGATTGCCACGCCTACGGCTCGCAATGACAGTTTAATCACTCTTTCAGGCAGCCTGAAAATGATGTTGTCATCAAAAAAAAACCAAAACCTTTATAAAATTCAATTTCTTACTATCAAACCTTATAAAACATCTCACCTTGATTTTTCGTAGAAAACTACCCAACAACGCAACGGCAAAAAATAAATTTTAGGCGGTATTTGATGAATCTCTCCATTACTCATCTAATACTGCCTAAAATCTATTCCAACAAATTTCAAGACCACAAATCATCAGTGCTTTAAATAGCACAGGCACCACTTTCGCAATGTTCGCCCAAATCGCCTTGTTGCTCTTTTGCACCGTCATAAGTATTGTGGTAATACAAGGTTTTTACACCGTATTTATATGCAGACAAAACATCTTTAAGCATTTGCATCACCGATACACGTCCGTCTTCAAAATTTCGTGGATCATAATGTGTGTTGGCAGAAATGGCTTGGTCAACAAATTTTTGCATCACACCCACTAATTTTAAATAACCATCGTTTTCAGTGAGTTGCCATAAAGTTTCGTATTGTTTTTTCAAACGATCAAACTCGGGAACGACTTGGCTTAAATTTCCATCTTTGGATTGTTTTTTGCTCACCAAATCACGTGGTGGTTCAATACCATTGGTGGCATTAGCAATTTGTGAACTGGTTTCCGAAGGCATTAACGCGGTTAAGGTACTGTTGCGCAAACCGTATTTCACAATATCTGCACGCAAGCTTTCCCAATCTAAATGCAAGGGTTCTTGACAATATTGATCGATGTCTTTTTTATAGGTATCAATGGGTAAAATACCTTGCGAATAAGTAGTTTCGTGAAACAGTGGACATTTACCGTATTCTTTGGCAAGGTTTACCGATGCTTTAAGTAAATAGTATTGAATGGCTTCAAAAGTGCGGTGCGTTAAGGCAATGGCACTACCATCACTGTATTTCACGCCATTTTTTGCTAGATAATATGCATAATTGATCACGCCCACACCCAAAGTACGACGATTCATACTAGCTGTTTTCGCAGCAGGTACAGGATAATCTTGATAATCTAACAAGGCATCTAATGCACGCACTGCCAAATCTGCCAACTCTTCTATTTCGTCTAATTGTTCAATTGCACCCAAATTAAATGCAGATAGAGTACATAAGGCAATTTCACCATTTTCATCATAAATATTATTTAATGGCTTGGTAGGCAAGGCTATTTCTAAACACAAATTGGACTGACGAACAGGGGCAACTTTAGGGTCAAAAGGACTGTGTGTATTACAATGATCAACATTTTGAATATAAATACGCCCTGTTCCTGCTCGCTCTTGCATTAAAGTGGAAAATAGCTCTTTGGCTGGCACAACAATTTTGCGAACATTTTCATCTTGCTCATATTGCACATACAAACGTTCAAATTCATCTTGGTCAGCGAAAAATGCGTCATACAATCCTGGTACTTCATTAGGCGAGAATAAAGTGATGTTGCCATCTTGAATTAAACGTGTATAGAGTAATCGGTTGATTTGAACGCCATAATCAATTTGACGAATACGATTTTCTTCTACACCACGATTATTTTTCAATACCAACAAATCTTGCACTTCATAATGCCAAAATGGATAAAACAATGTTGCCGCACCACCACGAACACCACCCTGTGAACAAGATTTTACGGCTGCCTGAAACATTTTATAAAATGGGATACAACCAGTATGCTTGGCTTCACCACCACGAATTTCACTGCCAACCGCGCGAATACGCCCAGCATTGATACCTATACCTGCACGTTGAGAAACATATTTAACAATTGCACTGGTGGTTGCATTAATACTGTCCAAGCTGTCATCACATTCAATCAACACACAAGAGCTGAACTGACGTGTTGGCGTACGCACACCTGACATAATAGGAGTTGGCAAGGAAATTTTGAATAAAGAAGCAGCATCGTAAAAACGTTTCACATAAGTTAAGCGCGTTTCTTTTGGATAATTAGCAAATAAACACATTGCCACCAACATATACAGGAATTGTGGTGTTTCATAAATTTGTTTGCTGACGCGATTTTGCACTAAATATTTGCTTTCTAACTGTTTAACGGCAACATAAGCAAAATTTAAATCACGATCGTGATCAATGTATTGATTGAGTTCTTCAAACTCTTTTGGTGAATAATCATTTAGCAAGTGCGCATCGTATTTACCCAATTTAACCAGTTTTTCTACATGGTCAAATAAATGTGGTGGATTATATTGACTGTATGCAATTTTGCGCAGTTGAAAAATAGCCAAACGCGCTGCCAAGTATTGATAATTAGGGGTTTCTTCTGAAATTAAATCGGCAGCAGATTTAACAATGGTTTCATGAATATCATTGGTACGAATACCGTTATAAAATTGAATGTGCGACTTCATTTCCACTTGCGAAATCGACACGTTTTCCAATCCTTCTGCTGCCCAATCAAGTACACGATGGATTTTATCTAAGTCCAAATTTTCTAAACGACCATCGCGTTTGGTTACCTTAATAGTAGCTGTATTCATAGCACATTCCTAAATTGAACCATTCAAAAATAATTATGGTTCAAAAAGTCTACAAAACTCGTCATTCTGAATACAGTAACAGAATACGAAGAATTATAACTTTTTGTTTTTAAATAATTCTTCAACCATTATTCAGAATGACGAGTAATAAAAAACAAGTTTTGCAGAAGTTTTTAGTTTCTGTAAAAGAAACGAAATGATAACAGATTTTCAGCGTTTTATCTTGCTATCCAAATGTAATTTTCACAAGTATTTATTTTATAGATAATCTTTATTTTTATTTCAGGCATTTAGATAAAACGCATCAATACAACACTTACAAATTCCTTGAAAAAACGCGGCATTCTAAATTTTTGCAAAAATAAACAATAATAACTCATTGTTTTATAAGATATTATAAAAATACTTATTCCAACAATCCTGTTTTCACAAAATAAAAGCGTGGCACTTAATACCACGCTTTCTCTTTTTGCTACTACGCAATAAACGTTATGCTTTATTTCTTCTCAACAAACTGACCATAATCCATAATGCGATCAAAACGACGTGTCAGCAACTCGTCAACAGAAACGTTTTGCACTTCTTGCAATTGCTCTGCAATAATCGCTTTAAGATTTTTCATCACGACTCCATAATCTCTATGCGCACCGCCTAATGGTTCGTCAACAATCTTATCAATCAGTTTCAATTTCAATAAACGTTCCGCAGTAATACCTAACGCATCGGCAGCATCAGCAGCTTTTTCAGCGGTTTTCCATAAAATAGAAGCACAGCCTTCTGGCGAAATCACAGAATACGTTGCGTATTGCAACATATTGACATAATCGCCCACAGCAATCGCTAATGCACCACCTGAACCACCTTCACCAATCACTGTGCAAATCACAGGCACACGCAAACGTGTTAATTCATAAAGATTTTTACCGATGGCTTCGGATTGATTGCGTTCTTCTGCACCAATTCCAGGATAGGCACCTGGTGTATCCACAAATGTCAAAACGGGCAATTTAAATTTTTCTGCCATTTTCATTAAACGCAAAGCTTTGCGATAACCTTCTGGACGTGGCATACCAAAATTACGACGCACTTTTTCTTTGGTATCGCGCCCTTTTTGGTGTCCAATCACCACGACACTTTGTCCATTAAAGCGTGCCAAACCGCCAACAATGGCATCATCATCAGCATAATGACGGTCGCCGTGTAATTCTTGAAAGTCGGTACACAAGGTTTCAATATAGTCCAAAGTGTAAGGACGTTGTGGATGACGTGAGATTTGCGATACTTGCGCAGGCGTGAGTTTGTTGTAAATAGTTTTGCTTAAATCGTTACATTTTTTTTGCAACTGATTGATTTCTTTTGAAATATCAACCACAGAATCTTCATGCGCCAAGCGAAGTTGTTCAATTTTATTGTTCAATTCAGCGATGGGCTGTTCAAAATCAAGATAAATGGTTTTCATCAATACTACTCTATTTCACAGAAACTGAAAGGGCTAATTGTAGCGCAAAACGAATAAAAAGGAAAAACAAGGTTTAGTTGATACGAAGTATCAACCTTTAACAAACACAGTTTGTTAAAGTAGATTGCGAAGCAATCAAACCGCAGTTTCTGCGAGCGAAGCTAAAAAAGATACGGTCATTGCGAGACTTGAACGCAGTTCAAGGCGTGGCAATCTCCCAACTATGGAGAACAAACTTTGATTGATAAATAGCAATGACGCAGATTAAATCAGGAGATTGCCACAACTTGACTATCGTCAAGTCTCGCAATGACAGAAATTTTGAAATATTTCAGGCAGCCTGAGAACTTTGTTGACAAAGTCAAAACAAAGTTTCTGCGAGCGAAGTGAAGCTAAAACAAAGTTTTGATGAAATCAAAACGAGTTTCTGCGAGTGAAGCGAAGCTAAAAACACCGTTTCAAAACACGATAAATATCATTTTCAGGCTGCCTGAAAAGTCAATCGCGTTTACAATAACGTTTTTCAGGCAGCCTGAAAGGTGAAAATGAGTAAAAATAAACCCATTGGTGTTTTTGATTCTGGCGTAGGCGGTTTAACGGTTGTACGCGCTTTGATGGAACGTTTACCCAATGAAAACATTATCTATTTTGGTGATACCGCACGCGTTCCTTATGGCGTTAAATCACGCAACACCATTATTGAATACACCACACAAATCGTTGATTTTCTTTTACAAAATGAAGTAAAAGCATTAGTGATTGCGTGTAATACCATTGCAGCGGTGGCGGGACAAAAAGTACGCCAAATGGCAGGAAATATGCCCATTTTAGATGTTATCGCCGCAGGAGCGCAGGCAGCGTTAGCAACAACAAAAAATCATTCCATCGGTGTGATTGCCACCAGTACAACAGTAAATTCCAATGCTTATGCACGCGCCATCAATAGTCAAAATCCCAAAACACGAATACTGTCGCAAGCCAGTCCTTTATTGGTGCCGTTAGTAGAAGAAGGTTGGCTGGATCACGAAGTAACTCGTTTAACGGTTCAAGAATATTTAAAACCTTTGTTGGCAGAAAATATTGATACGTTGGTACTCGGTTGTACACATTATCCACTGTTAAAACCTTTGCTGAAAAAAGAAGCACCGCACTTGCAATTGGTGGATTCGTCTACAACCACTGCCGAAGCAACCGCACAAGCATTGGCAAATACGCACTTGCTTAATGATAGCCATTTGCCACCTGATTATCGTTTTTACGTTTCTGATATTCCTTTGCGTTTTCAAACCATTGGTGAGCGTTTTCTGGGCAGAAGTTTGGAACAAATTGAAATGATGCGTTTGGGTTAACCATCAACATCAAAAACAAAAAAACACCAATCTCCCCTTTTTATATCAAGCTGCCTGAAATCTTTGTAAAAACAAATCTTACCAAGATTTCAGGCGGCCACACGCAATACTCATCTCCCCTATTCTTTAATTTTTCGTCTTATTATTCTGCGTACCACAAAAAAATCTCACACGACAAATCCCTGCAAAACCTAACTTTTCACTATTCGTTATTTTGAGTATTAGGAACAAATCTTTATAAAACAAATAATTACATTCTTCACTTTTTCTGCAAAAGTTCAGAATGACGATTTTTTTCAGGCGTTTCTACTGTATTTTTCGTTTAACCAAAATAACAAATGATAAGCGCGTTTTGTAATCGTTTCCGGCAGCCTG
>JAFSQZ010000085.1 GCA_017446355.1 Neisseriaceae bacterium | reverse complement strand
TTGTTATCACAAACATTCCAATTAAAATATAAAAATGTTGAAGAATTTCGCAAAATTCTAAACATCAGTGAAGACGGTAGTGCTACTGGCAATAATCGCTCCATTTTAAGTAGTCGCGGTAGCGCATTGATTGATCCTGGCACCAACACCTTGATTATTACCGATAACGAATACGTGATTCGTAAATTTGAGAAATTGATTGAAGAACTAGATGTTGCTTCTCGTCAAGTAATGTTTGAAGCACGTATTGTGGAAGCGGCTGACGGTGTTGCTCGTGATTTAGGGGTGAAATTTGGTGCTGCTCGTGTCGGTCATACCAATGTTGGCTCTGATTGGAGTCAAGCTATTGATAACACCAATGTAGGTTTAGGTCAAAACGCAACGGCTATGTTAAGTCCAAACGTGAATTTGCCGATGGCTAATGCGGTGAACAGTATTGCTTTGGTTCGTCGTTGGTCATCAAGTGCATTAGGTTTGGAATTATCTGCGATGGAAACAGAAAATCGTAGTAAAACCATTTCTACGCCACGTGTGTTAACACAAGACCGTAAAGAAGCACTTATTGAACAAGGTTTTGAGATTCCTTATACCAAAGATGATGGCGATGGTAAACGCTCAACTTCATTCAAAAAAGCAGTGATGAGTTTGAAAGTGTTGCCACAAATCACACCTGATAATAAAGTTATTTTGGATATTGAAATTCATAAAGATTATCCAGATAATTCTATTAGAAATGTGGTAGGTGAACCAGGTATTGCTACGCAACAAGTGAAAACACAAGCAATGGTTGAAGATGGTGGTACTTTAATTGTTGGTGGTGTTTATCAAGAAGTGATGAGTAATACAATTAACAAAGTGCCTGTATTGGGTGATTTGCCTGTATTGGGTAATTTGTTTAAATCTCGTGGACGTGAACAAAAACGTAATGAATTATTGTTCTTCATCACACCTCGCATTATGGGTGGTGAAACCAGCGTGTTGCGTTACTAATCTTGGGTAAATTCGGCACATTGTGCTAATTTAGGTTAAAATGCCTGCTATGGAAAAAATAGCAGGCATTTTTATTTTGGTCGGGTTAATGGGCTCGGGCAAAAGTACGTTGGGTCGTCAATTGGCAACGCATTTGCATTATTCGTTTTATGATAGTGATCAAGTGATTGTTGATAAGACGGGGGTAAGCATTCCTACGATTTTTGAAATGGAAGGCGAAACTGGTTTCAGGCAGCGTGAGAAAAAAACAATTGAAACCTTGTGTGCTATGGATAAAATCGTATTGGCAACAGGTGGTGGTGCCATTTTGCTGCCTGAAAATCGGCAGTTATTTAAACAAAAAGGCGTGGTGATTTATTTACACGCGCTGCCTGAAACGGTTTATGTGCGTACCCAAAATGATAAAAATCGTCCTTTATTGCAAGTGGACGATCCTTTGGCGCGTTTCAGGCAGCTTTATCAAACACGTGATCGGTTGTATCGTGAAGTGGCGGACATTGTGATTGAAGTAGGAAAACACGGTGTTACAGAAACGTTACAGCAAATTATTCAGCAAATTGAAGGGGTTAAAAAATCATGATTGAACATCAATTAGATGTACAAGCACCATCGCATCAATATCCAATTTATATTGGCAGTCATATCATCAATCAATTTGATTTATATGCACCACATATTGGTCAGAAAACGTTTATTGTAACCAATCCCACCATCGCGGCACATTATTTAACACCGCTGCAACAAATGCTGTCTGAACATCAAATTGAGCATACAGCAATATTATTATCTGATGGTGAGCAATACAAAAATCACGACTCACTCAATCAAATATACGATGCACTTTTAACGCATCACGCGGATCGCAAAAGTACCATTATTGCTTTGGGCGGTGGTGTGATTGGTGATACTGCTGGCTTTGCTGCGGCCACTTATCAACGTGGTATTGCCTTTGTTCAAGTACCAACAACTTTATTAAGCCAAGTAGATTCCAGTGTAGGTGGCAAAACCGCCATCAATCATACTTTGGGTAAAAATATGATTGGTGCATTTTATCAACCCAAAGCAGTGATTGCGGATTTGAATACGCTGAACACGCTGCCTGAACGTGAACTTTCTGCTGGTATGGCGGAAGTGATTAAATATGCTTTATTGGGCGATGCAGCGTTTTTACAATGGTTGGAACAACATATGGCTGCCTTAATGGCAAAAGATGCAACTTTACTGGCACAAGCCGTGTATCATTGTTGTCAAATGAAAGCAGACATTGTTGCCCAAGACGAAAAAGAACAAGGTGTGCGTGCATTATTGAATTTAGGACATACTTTTGGACACGCCATTGAAACAGAAATGGGCTATGGCACGTGGTTACACGGTGAAGCAGTTTCTGCTGGTATGGTATTGGCAGCAAAATTATCGCAACAATTAGGCTGCCTGAATGCAGAAGATGTTCAACGTGTTGAACACTTATTAACCCAAGCTCACTTACCGATTGCACCACCAAAATTTGCATATCCAAAATGGCTGGCACATATGAGCCATGACAAAAAAGTACAAAATGGACAAATGCGCTTTGTTACCTTAACAAAACTGGGAAAAGCAGTCATCAGTCAAATAGACAACACTGATTTATTGCAACGTAGTTTGCAAGATTATCTTGCTTGAAATGACGGCAACTTTTTTCAGGCAGGATAATAAAAATTGTGGCTCATCTAAAATTGGTGTTCAAAAAAGACAAAAAACTTTTTCACAAATAAAAACCTTTGCAAAATTTCATTTATTATTCGTCATTTTGAATACAAGCGAAAAATTTTTAATATAAAACAATTAAGATTCTTCGCCTTCCTACAAAAAAAACGCAAAATGACCACTTTTGCAAAGGTTTAAAGCAGTGATTTAAACATCAAATCTACTTGTCCATCAAAAAAAGCTTATGTTTATTACTTGTGGACTTGTATCGTTTTTTTACCACTGTTAGTGTATTGAGTAAGCAATATTTTATTGAAAAATCAAATAATTAGATTATTGAAAACAAGACTGAAACCTTTGCAAAACTTGTCATTCTGAACTTTTCGCAGAAAAGTGAAGAATCTTATTCTTTGTTTTATAAAGATTTTTCCCTTTCACTTCGTTCAAGGTCAAAATGACGAATAGTACAAAGTAGGGTTTTGCACAGGTTTCAGGCTGCCTGAACGATTGCGTTTTGCTCTTTGTGTTTAGGAGATTGCCACACCGTTTCACGGCTCGCAATGACAGAAAATTTCTAGAGATTGAAACCTTTGCAAAACTCGTCATTCTGAGTTTTTCGTAGGAAAACGAAGAATCTTAATGGATTGTTTTATAAAAGATTCTTCGCTTACACTCAAAATGATAAATGAAAAAAAGCAGGGTTTTGCAAAGGTTTCAGACTGTAAACATTGTTAATATTGTTACACTCAAATTAACACAAAGTTGAGCGAATGGTTTAATAACGGTTTTATTCAGAAACGTTTAAATTAAGAATACTTCTTTTTTACTTTTACACTTGAATTGTAAATCTACCTAAAACAATAAAATTTAAAGTGCAATCAGTGTTAAAAATACGTTAAAATATGTTACGTTAAATAATTTAATGTTGTTACTATGCCTAAAACGCCCAGTATTTCAGAATGTATGGAAAGACATCTTGCTCAATATTTCCGTGATTTGGAAGGGCAAGATGCCGTTAATGTTTATCATATGGTTTTAATGCAAGTGGAAAAACCAATGTTGATTTACGTAATGGAACGTTGTGAAGGGAATCAATCCAAAGCCGCAGAAATTCTAGGCTTAAACCGTAATACTTTACGTAAAAAACTCATTCAACACGATTTATTGATTTAATTTCAGGCTGCCTGAATAAAGTAAAGAAACTTTCAGGCAGCCTTTGTTATCGTTTATTTATCTAACAAGGGAAAACATATGGCTCAAATTAAACGCGCACTCATTAGTTTATCGGATAAAACAGGAGCAGTGGCTTTTGCCCAATCGTTGCATCAACTTGGCATAGAAATTTTATCAACGGGTGGTACTGCAAAATTATTGGCAGATGCCGATATTCCTGTGATTGAAGTAGCAGATTACACAGGTTTTCCTGAAATGTTAGACGGTCGCGTAAAAACGTTACACCCCAAAATTCACGGTGGTATTCTAGGTCGTCGCGATTTAGACGAACACGTTGCCAAAATGCGTGAACACGGTATTGATAACATTGATTTGGTGTGCGTGAATTTGTATCCATTCGCGGCAACCATCGCCAAAGCGGGTTGCACCCTAGAAGATGCCATTGAAAACATTGATATTGGTGGTCCAACTATGGTGCGCTCCGCAGCGAAAAACTGGAAACACGTTGCCATTATTACCGATAATCGTGATTTTGATGCCGTTATCGCTGAATTACAAGGCAACAACGGTACATTGTCCGATAAAACACGTTTCAATTTATCACGTAAAGCATTCAGTCATACCGCACAATACGACGGTATGATTAGCAATTATTTAACCAGTTTATCTGATGAAAAATTATCAGGAGAGCCTGAAATTGGCACTTTCCCAACTCAATTTAACCAAAGCTGGGTAAAAGTTCAAGAAATGCGTTATGGTGAAAACCCACATCAACAAGCCGCTTTTTATCGTGATATTTATCCTGCTGCTGGCAGTTTAAGCGCGTATCAACAACTACAAGGCAAAGAATTATCGTACAACAACATCGCTGATTCTGATGCTGCTTGGGAAGCTGTCAAATCATTTGACCAACCTGCCTGTGTGATTATCAAACACGCCAATCCTTGTGGTGTTGCTGTGGCTGACAACACTTTGGACGCTTATCGTTTGGCTTATGCCACCGATACCACCAGTGCATTTGGTGGCATTATTGCGTTCAATCGTGAAGTAGACGGTGCAACCGTTAAACAAATCACCGACAATCAATTTATGGAAGTTTTGATTGCACCCAGCTATACAGACGAAGCTTTAGAAATAATTGCCGCCAAGAAAAATGTACGCGTATTAAGCATTCCTTTGCAAACAGGTGTCAACCGTTTTGAATTAAAACGCGTTGGCGGTGGCTTATTGATGCAAACGCCTGATGTTCATAAACTGTTGCGTGAAAATTGCAAAGTCGTTTCCAAACGTCAACCAACCGAACAAGAATGGAACGATTTGCTGTTTGTATGGAACGTAGCAAAATACGTGAAATCCAATGCCATCGTATTTGGTAAAGGCGGACAAACCTATGGTATTGGTGCAGGACAAATGAGCCGCGTGGATTCAACACGTATTGCCGCACGCAAAGCTTCCGATGCAGGCTTGGATTTAAACGGTGCTTGCGCTGCTTCTGATGCATTTTTCCCATTCCGTGATGGTGTAGACGTTATCGCCGAACAAGGCATTAAAGCCATTATTCACCCCGCAGGTTCTGTGCGCGATGAAGAAGTATTTGCCGCAGCCGATGAACACGGCATTGCAATGGTGGTAACAGGCATTCGTCATTTCCGTCATTGATTGTTTTTATACAGGCTGCCTGAATGGTTTCAAATGGTTTCAGGCAGCCTGAAAACCTTGTATAATTCCCTACTTTCAATTTCAGGCAGCCTGAATATTAAGGCTGCCTGAAATGTTTATTTCTTACTTATCAGCTCCGCAATTACGGGCTACCTGAAAGTCTATTATGAAAAAAGTTTATATCCGTACTTTTGGCTGTCAAATGAATGAATACGACAGCGAAAAAATGTTATCCGTGTTGGCGCAAAATGATGATTTAGAACAAGTTTCTGAACCTGAACAAGCCGATATTATTTTGTTTAACACTTGTTCAGTGCGTGAAAAAGCACAAGAAAAAGTATTTTCTGATTTGGGACGCATTAAACATTTAAAACAAAAAAATCCAAATTTAATTATTGGTGTAGGCGGTTGCGTGGCATCACAAGAAGGCGAAGCAATTGTGGAACGTGCGCCTTATGTTGATGTCGTTTTCGGTCCACAAACACTACATCGTTTGCCACAAATGATTGTGGACAAAGAAACCACAGGTTATTCACAAGTAGATATTTCTTTTCCTGAAATTGAAAAATTTGACCATTTACCGCCTGCACGCGTAGAAGGTGGTAGCGCATTTGTATCCATTATGGAAGGCTGCTCAAAATATTGTTCGTTTTGCGTAGTACCTTACACACGTGGTGAAGAATTTTCGCGTCCTTTGAACGATGTTTTAACCGAAATTGCAAACCTAGCACAACAAGGCGTGAAAGAAATCAATTTGTTAGGGCAAAATGTAAACGCCTATCGCGGAGAAATGGAAAACGGAGAAATTTGCGATTTTGCAACATTATTGCGCATCGTACACGAAATTCCTGGTATTGAGCGTATGCGTTTTACCACCAGCCACCCACGTGAATTTACTGATGCCATTATTGAATGTTATCGCGATTTGCCAAAACTGGTTTCGCATTTACATTTACCCATTCAAAGCGGTTCTGACCGTGTATTAAGTGCGATGAAACGTGGTTACACAGCTTTAGAGTATAAATCCATTATTCGTAAATTACGCACCATTCGTCCTGATTTATGTTTAAGTTCAGATTTTATTGTGGGTTTTCCAGGTGAAACCGAGCGTGAATTTGAACAAACTTTAAAACTGGTAAAAGACATCGCCTTTGATTTAAGTTTTGTTTTTATTTACAGCCCACGTCCTGGTACGCCTGCTGCAAACTTGCCTGACGACACACCACACGAAGAAAAAGTTCGCCGCTTGGAAGCACTCAACGAAGTGATTGAAGCAGAAACCACACGCATCAATCAAACAATGTTAGGCACAATACAACGCTGTTTGGTAGAAGGCGTATCCAAAAAAGACCCAGACCAATTACAAGCGCGCACCGCCAATAATCGCGTGGTTAATTTTGTTGGCACACCTGATTTAATCAATCAAATGGTAGACATCAAAATTACCGAAACCTTCACATTTTCATTGCGTGGCGAACTGGTTTAACACTTTTTCAGGCAGCATAATGCTTTTCACTTGCTAACTCATTGAACCTTGTTTCAGGCTGCCTGAAACAATACAAAAACTGTATAATTCATTCTTTTTAATACGGAACGCATTATGTCAAGCAAAGCCAAAAAAGCTCTTGGACGTGGACTAGATTCATTGATGATTGATTCAGGCAGCCTGAACGTTAATACTCATACAGGCGACACGCTAACTCAAATAGACATAAAAAGCGTGCGTGCAGGTCGTTTTCAGCCACGCAGTCAAATGAACGATGATGCACTACAAGAACTCGCAGAATCCATTAAAGCACAAGGCGTGATTCAACCGATTATTGTGCGCGAATTTGGTTTAGATGCTTACGAAATCATTGCAGGCGAACGCCGTTGGCGCGCGGCACAATTAGCAGGTTTAACAGAAATTCCAGCAGTCATCAAAAAAATCAACGACAAAACCGCAATGGCAATGGGTTTGATTGAAAACATTCAACGTGAAGACCTAAACCCCATTGAAGAAGCACAAGGTTTGCGCCGTTTAATTGAAGAATTTGGACTCACACACGAAACCATCGCCGAAGCCATTGGACGCAGTCGCAGTGCCGTTTCCAACAGTTTACGCCTATTAAAGCTGCCTGAACCCATTCAAGAAATGTTGTATCAACGCCAATTAGAAATGGGACACGCGCGTTCATTATTAAGTTTAGCCGTGAACCAGCAAATTGATTTGGCACAAAAAGCCGTTAAAAATGGTTGGTCGGTGCGCGAAACCGAACGCCGTTGTCAATCTCTGCTACAAGGCAAAGACGAAACGCCCCCCAAACGCATTGACCCTGATATTCATCGCTTAAATGAACACATCACGCAACAACTTGGCGTAAACACCGAAATTCAAACGCGCAATGGCAAAAAAGGCAAAATCGTGTTGCATTTTGACAGTGCCGACACTTTTGACTATTTATTGAAACGTTTAGGCATTGAAAACCATCAATAATCCCCTATTCGCAACACTTCCAACAACCCATTAACATTCAGGCAGCCTGAAACTATGTTAATTGCCTTTAATAAACCCTATGGCGTGATTTGCCAATTTAGCGCACACGAAAAACACCGCAGCCTGAAAGCATACATAAACCAAGCCAACGTTTATCCCGCAGGCAGACTAGACACCGACAGCGAAGGCTTATTGCTTTTAACCGATGATGGTAAACAACAAGCCCAAATTACCCAACCGCGCCATAAAATCACCAAAACTTATTGGGTGCAATTGGAAGGCATACCAGATGCAAACAAACTTGCCTTACTTCAACAACCATTAGATTTAGGTGATTTTATTGCACAACCTGCACAAATTCGTTTATTAAACGATACCGAAATCGCCAAAATCTGGCAACGCGACCCACCTATTCGCGTCCGCAAAACCGTCCCAGATTTTTGGTTACAAATTCAAATTCGCGAAGGTAAAAATCGCCAAGTGCGCCGTATGACCGCCAAAGCAGGTTTCCCCTGTTTACGTTTAATTCGCGTCAGCATTGGGCGTATCCATTTATTTGATTTAGGGCTAGCGTTGGGTCAATGGCAAGAATGTCAAACATTGCCGTAATATTCAGGTAGACTGAACGTTTTATGATAAATAACAAATAAACCAAATATTTTTTAAACGATTAACACAATGAAATTACATCAAATTATTTCTTCTCAAATTGAACAAGCCTTTGCTGATGCAGGAATTGCAGGCAGCCCTATTGTTTTACAAAATGCCAAAGATGCAAAATTCGGTGATTTTCAAATCAATGGCGTGATGGGGGCTGCCAAAAAAGCACAACAAAATCCACGTGAATTGGCGCAAAAAGTGGCAGATTTACTTCACCATCAAGGTGCATTTGCCAGTGCAGAAGTGGCTGGTCCTGGATTTATTAACTTGCGTTTATCACCTGAATTTTTAGCAAAAAATCTTTCAGGCAGCCTGAAATTAGAAACGGTTACGCAGCCTGAAACCGTAATTATTGATTACTCTTCTCCCAATTTAGCCAAAGAAATGCACGTAGGACATTTACGCTCTAGCATTATTGGCGACAGTTTGGCACGTGTATGGTCGTATTTAGGTCATCAAGTCATTCGTCAAAACCACGTAGGTGATTGGG
>JAFSQZ010000084.1 GCA_017446355.1 Neisseriaceae bacterium | reverse complement strand
TAAACGGTTTCATCAAAACCAACCACCACTTTTTTCCCAAGCCACAACACAGGTCGTTTAATCACATTCGGATAAGCCAACATCAACGCAACAGCACCGTCTAACGTTGCCACTTGCGCCTGTTCCGCTTCCGATAATTTGCGCCACGTCGTACCGCGTTTATTAACCAAAGTAGCAACATCAACCTGTTGCAAACATTGTTCTAACCATTGGCGTTGTGGTGTTTCTTTTTTAAAATCGTGGAAAACATAATCCACTTTTTGGCTTTCCAAAAAAGCGCGTGCCTTTTTGACGCTGCCACAATTAACAATACCGTAAAGATGACAATTCATTAAAATTCCCTTGTATTTTCCAACTGAATAGCCGAAACATCGTATTTTTCCTGACGAATCAAATTAGAATCCAATTCAATCAAAGTATGCACATTTCCGCGCGGATTAAAATCACCCACCACCCTCAAATATTTCGGTTGCAACAACTTATCCAAAGTATGATAAATCTCATTGATGCTGTCTTCGTGGCTAATATAACGCGTAGCAAAACTATTGATATACAACTTAATCGCCTTTAATTCCACCACACTTTTATCAGGCACATAAATCAAAAAAATTTTCGCAAAATCAGGATAACCACTTCTTGGACAAGAACACATAAATTCAGGCAGCGTAATTTTAATCACATAATCGTGTTCCCATTTATTAGGCCAAATTTCCAAATCTTTTTGTGGGTCAAATTCCTTAATGGCTTGTTCACCGTATTTCATCAAATTTCCTTTTCAAATAAATAACCGTTCACAAAGTAACGCATTGTACGAAATCAGCACACTTTTGTCTTGTTGTATCCATCATTTAGCATTATCCTTAAACATTTCTTTATTCAGGCAGCCTGAAAGACCATTATGAAAAAATCCATTAAAACCTTTATTCAAAAAGCACTGTCCGTATTAAACCGCCTAGATGCCCTACTCCCCCCAGAAATTCAAGAACCCGATTGGCAAAATACACTAGCCTTTCGTTGGCAAAAAGCAGGCAATCGTGGCACACTCATTGCCCTTTCCAAACCACACACTTTCCCCCTATCACGCCTTGCCGCCATTGATACCCAAATGCAAAAACTGGTGCGCAACACCGAACAATTTCTCGCCTCACGCCCCGCCAACAACGTCTTACTTTCAGGCGCACGTGGCACAGGAAAATCATCTCTCATCAAAGCCTTACTACACGAATACGCCGATTTAGGTTTACGTTTAATAGAAGTAGACAAACACGACTTACAAACACTGCCTGCATTATTAGATGTATTAGCAAACCGTCCAGAAAAATTCATAGTATTTTGTGATGACTTATCTTTTGAAACAGGCGAAGACGGATACAAAGCCCTAAAAACCGCACTTGACGGCTCTCTTGCACGTCGTGCAGAAAACGTCTTGGTATACGCCACTTCCAACCGTCGCCACCTAATGCCAGAATATATGGACGAAAACACCGCCAGCACAGGCATTCGCGGTGAAGTACACCCCAAAGAAGCCATAGAAGAAAAAACATCACTTTCTGACCGTTTCGGTTTATGGTTAAGTTTCTACCCCTTTGACCAAGAAGAATATTTAGCAGCCGTACAAAACTGGTTAGCCGATTTTGCCATAGATTATGACGACACCGCCCGCCACGCCGCATTATTATGGTCGCAAACACGTGGCAGCCGTTCAGGACGCACCGCCTACCAATTCGCTTGCGACTGGGCAGGACGCAAACCAACAGAACGCGTTTTAGATTAACACCGCCAAACAACTGCAAAAATTTCCGTCATTGCGAGCGAAGCCGCAAGGCGTAGCGTGGCAATCTTTTAATTTAAACCACATCATATTTTAGATTAACGCAGCCAAACAACTACAAAAATTCCGTCATTGCGAGCGAAGCCGCAAGGCGTAGCAATCTTTCTATTACGGAGTACACCAAATTTACACAACGATAAGAAGATTGCCACGACTGCTTACGCAGTCTCGCAATGACAGTAATGATTTTTCAAGCTGCCTGAAAACAAACGATAGAACCGCCGAACCACCAACCGTCATTGCGAGCGAAACCGCAAGGCGTAGCGTGGCAATCTTTTAATTTAAACCACATCATTTTAGATTAACGCAGCCAAACAACTGCAAAATTTCCGTCATTGCGAGCCTTGCAACGCAAGGCGTGGCAATCTTTCTACTACGGAAGAAAACACCAAATTTACACAACAATAAGGAGATTGCCACGACTGCTTACGCAGTCTCGCAATGACAGTAAAAGACTCCTACAAAGTTTTCGTTCACAACAAATCATCACCCAATAAGAAAAGCGTGAACATTAAGTCCACGCTTTTTGCTACATCAACCAATATTAGCTTTGTGCATTTTCACAAACAGATGGTTTCAAACCACGTTTTCCTTGATCACAAATAGTACCTTCAATTTTCCAAGGCATATTTGCTGCATCAGTGTCAGTGATAGGAGTCATTGTAAATTCCAACTCTTTACCTTTTTTATCAGTTGCACCTGATTTACCAGAAATAACACCTTTATCAACAACAGGTTCTTCTACAACGTTTTTAGTGATTACGAAAGAGGCTTGGCTAGGAATACCTTCACTACCAGAATTACAGTTATCCAATTTACCAGTATCAGCTAAACACATTGCAACAGCAGTACGTAATGAAGCAGTTTCTGACAAAGCACCAGCTGCGCGAGTACGTGAAGTGTAGTCAGAGTACATTGGCAATGCGATAGCAGCCAAGATACCGATAATTGCAATCACGATCATTAACTCGATCAAAGTGAAACCTTTTTGCATAGTTTTCATGATATTTTCTCCAAGAAAAACATAATAAATTAAGTTGTATGCAGCACTTTAACCAAGATAACCAACTGCTTACCTGCCGTGCTGCATGGCGTAAGCTTGATTGGATTATAGCATATTAAGTACCAAACAAACAAAAATATCTATCTTTTTGTTTTATTTGTGTTTTTTATTTATGACATTTTTGTCATACCGTATTTTGTTCTTTAAATGGTCATTTTTTGTCAGTTTTGTGACTGGTTTTGGTGTAAATGCTCTAATAAAAGCCTGAATATTTGCCAACGGAGAACACGCCAAATTTACACAACAATAAGGAGATTGCCACGACTGCTTACGCAGTCTCGCAATGACGGAAATTTTTTGCAGTTGTAGAAACCTTTGCAAAACCTAAATATGAATAGAAAATCCACCCTACGGCGTTTCATTTCTAAATAGTAGGTTTTCAGGGGTTTCTAACACTCAGAATGACAAATGATAAAAAGTAGGGTTTTGCAAAGGTTTTAAGCTGCCTGAAAAG
>JAFSQZ010000009.1 GCA_017446355.1 Neisseriaceae bacterium | reverse complement strand
CATCGTATTTGGCTTGAATTTTTGCCAACATACGTTCAACCGCTTCTGCTAGGGCATCTTCGCCCTCACGCTCTTGAAAATTTAAGCCACTGATTTGTTCAAAATAAGGATTGATTTGCCATTCATCAATATCCAAAAATGCAGCAAATTCACTAGCTACTTGATTATAAGCGGCAAAATGCTGACTTTTTCGGCGTGTTGTCCAACCACCTTTTAAAGGAGGTAATATTTTTTGTGTGATGCCCTGCAAAATTTCTGGCACGCCAGCTGATAAATCATTGTTGAGCAACACAAAACAAGGCGAAAAGCCATCTGCTAATTGCAAACGATTGTCTACACGTTGCAAAGGTTCAATCAATAAGCAATCCCCCAAAGCCGTTTCAAATTCAGTGGCTTCGGTTAATTCAGGATTAAAACTGCCTACGCGTACATCAAAACCTGCATCTTCCAAAATGCGTGATAACGCCAACACATTTTGTAAATAAAACGTATTGCGCGTATGATTTTCAGGAATCAATAATATGGATTTAGCGGTTTTACAAGCACGTTCTACGGCATCTTGTGCAGCAATGCTTGCCAATGGAATAAAATTAGGATTGAGATTATTAAAACCACCTGGAAATAAATTCATATCAATAGACGCTATTTTGTAGCCAGCATTGCGAATGTCTACCGAGCCATAAAAAGGTGGCTGATGCTGTGTCCATTGTTGGCGAAACCACGCTTCAATTTTGTGATGGTTTTGTAAAATTTTTTGTTCAAATTGATACAAGTATTCTGCATATTTTTCTGAAATAACAGGGAGTTGCATTGTTTTCCTTTCGTATCGTGATTTTAGTGAAAGTGGATTATGTGGATTATAACGTGAAATTTTATAAATTTAAGGTAATTTAAGCATAAAAAATACAATCCATTTTTAATGTTTATTGATGAATCAGGCTGCCTGAAACTGAAAAATAAACAACAATATGTTTCAGGCAGCTATTGAAAAAATGGAAGAACACTCCATTTAATGCCATTATTTTAGTTTGGCGAATATTTAGAGAAAAATATGGCAAATAATGAAACTTTTCTTAAACTGCCCACGCTGGCTTTGCGCGATATGGTGGTTTATCCACAAATGGTATTGCCTTTATTTGTGGGACGCTCCAAATCGGTATTGGCTTTAACGGCAGCGATGGAAAATGAAACTGAACTGTTTTTGTTGGCACAAAAAAAAGCCACAGATGAAGAACCCAATGTAGATGATTTATACCAAATGGGGACGCTGGCAACAGTGTTGCAAGTATTAAAGCTGCCTGATGGCACAATGAAAGTTTTGGTAGAAGGAAAACGTCGCGCACGTGCTTTGACATTGGAAGACAATGGTGATTTTTTTGAGGCAGAAGTAGAACCATTAGATGATGTGAATAATAATGACAGAGATCAAATGGCTTTGCGTCGCACTTTGCTTGCACAGTTTGATCAGTATGTAAAAACCAATAAAAAAATTCCTGCCGAAGTGGTGCAAGGTATTCACGAAATTGAAGAAAATGGTCGTTTAACAGACACGATTTCCGCACATTTACAGCTGAAATTAGAACAACGCCAAACTTTATTAGATTTGGTCAATGTCAATGAACGTATGGCGTTTTTGTTGGCACAATTGGAAAGTGAATTAGAAATTTCACAGCTGGAAAAACGTATTCGCGGCAAAGTGAAACGCCAAATGGAAAAAAACCAGCGCGATTATTATTTGAATGAACAAATTAAAGTTATTCAAAAAGAATTGGGCGAAGATGATGATCGT
>JAFSQZ010000083.1 GCA_017446355.1 Neisseriaceae bacterium | reverse complement strand
GAAATTGCGCCGAATACTTTTCAGGCAGCTTGTTATGCGGAATTGGTGGATCACCCAATAGAATTGGGGGCGAATTTAGAAGTTTTGCATTTTGAAGCTTGTGGTATTCCTCATCGTATCGCGATTAGTGGTTATTATGCGGATTTTGACCGTACACGTTTTATTCAGGATTGCATCACGATTTGTGAACACGAGATTCGCCTTTTTAAAACTGCACCACCGTTTAATGAATATTTATTTCTTTTGCATTTGGGCGACAATATTTATGGTGGTTTAGAACACCGAAGCAGCACGGCGTTACACGCTGACCGAAATATGTTGCCAACAGATGATATGGGGGAAGCTAATGCGGATTACACTACCCTACTCGGTTTAATCGCACACGAATATTTTCACGCTTGGAATGTGAAATCTATTAAGCCTACTTTATTCCAACCCTATGATTTAGATAAAGAAGTTTACACGGAACAACTTTGGGCATATGAAGGCATTACGTCCTATTATGATGATTTAACATTGGTTCGCAGTGGGGTAATCAGTGTAGAAAATTATCTTAATTTACTGGCAAAAACGCTGACGCGCGTACAGCGTACACTGGGACGACAACATCAAACGCTGGCGCAATCCAGTTTCACGGCGTGGACAAAATATTATAAACAAGATGAAAACAGTCCGAATGCCATTGTGAGCTATTATCAACAAGGGGCATTGATGGCGTTATGTTTAGATGCGTTTATTCGTCAACACAGTGATTTTAATCTTGATTTTGTGATGCAACGACTATACACGCGTTATCAACAAACAGGCAAAGGCACTGCTGAACAAGAGTGGCAACAACTTGCACAAGATTATACCCAACTTGATTTAAACGGTTTCTTTCAGGCAGCTTTATACAGTACCCAACCATTGCCTTTAAAAGAAAGTTTGCAACAATTTGGCATCACGCTAACTTGGCTGCCTGAAAACCGTCAACAGGAAGGTAAATTGGTGAATGAGTTACCTTTTCAACTACTCTTTTCACCACAACCTGATATTGCTTGTCGCTGCAAACAACACGAACATTTTGCACTGATTACACACGTTTTCAACGATGGTGCAGCCGAACAAGCAGGTTTAAAAGCAGGCGACAAAATTATTGCTGTCAATCACTTTGCTTGCACCAATTTATTCAAGCAAACACAAACCGCTGTTGGCGACCAGCACTGTATTCACTATTTTCGTCAAGGCGTTTTACAACAAACGACATTAACGGTTCAGGCAGCCCAAGATAATTGTGCGTTTTTGCAAATCACCGATAAAAACAAACTCAATCAATGGCTTTTTCAGGCAGCCTGAAAGCTTTGATAAGCATTTAATGCTGTGAATAATGAAGAATATAAACAATATTAAACAGACCGTCTTTGTCATACTTATTGCTGTTTTTTTGATTGTCAACTTGGATATGCCCTATTCATTAAAAGTTGATTACTCATTTTTGAAACATTTCATAACCGCAGGTCTTGCTTTTTTCGTGCTACTCGGCATTATTGAGCTGGCTGTTTATCTGACAACAGAACGAAAAAAACAAGGCTATCCTGTAACGCTTTTGCTTTTTGCACTCTTTTTTGTCATTGCCATCAACATTAAAACACTGGGTATTATTGGATTGGTATTGAGCAATAAACCTTATGTACACAGCAAAGCATTTGTATTGGCGTTTCTTGACAGTGATCACGGCAGAAGAAAAATCAGACCTAGACGCTACACCCTGCTTTTTCCAGAAAAACAACCCATTCGGTTTAAAAAAATTTACATTTCTTCCAATGGTTATCGCGCCATAGAAGGTGAATGTTTAAACGTTAAATACCGCGAAAATGTTTTAGTGGTTGAAGTTCGCCCTATAAAAGAACAAACAAGAGATTTAACACTTTTACAAAAATCTCAAAAAGAATGTTTAAAATAACACACATTTAAACGCAAGACTGGATAGCAGACAGTGCCATCGTTTTTAAAGTTTCGGTTTGAATAAAAAGATTGCCACAGTTTAACTTCGTTAAACTTCGCAATGACGAATTGAAACCTTTGCAAAACTTGTCATTCTAAACTTTTCGCAGAAAAGTGAAGAATCTTATTCTTCGTTTTATAAAGATTTTTCCCTTTCACTTCGTTCAAGGTCAAAATGACGAATCGTACAAAGTAGGGTTTTTCAAAGGTTTCAGCCTAAAAACAACGCAACCACCGTAGGGGCTTTGACCCACCACAACGACCACCCGTCATTGCGAGCCTTGCGAACGCAAGGCGTGGCAATCTCCTAAAAGTTTCAGGCACAGCAACTTAAACAAAACAGTTTCTATTGCATCAGGAGATTGCCACAGTTTGCTTACGCAACAACGCAATGACGAGTATTGAATTCAGGCAGCCTGAAAAAAATCGTTTTAAAAAGAAAAAGGACAAAGAATGAATACACAATCTGCATCACGCAAGAAAGTCATTTTATTGATTGCATTGATGATTTTTGTTTTTGCGATTGCCTTTGTCGGTTTTACATTTCCTTACGTCTTAAAATTTGGGCAATTGGAAACAGGCATAATGTTATTCTTTGGCATTCTTGCAATATTGGTAACCATTGAAATCATCATTATCAAAATCGCGCAGAAAAAAGGAGAAAAACCAGCAATACCTTTGGTTTCGCTCATTGCTTGTAGCATACTTTTTATTATTGGCTGCATCAAAACGGCGGCAATCATCGCTTTGTCATACAGCGACATACCTTATGTCCACGCGAATGCCTTTGTGATGAAGTACACCCAAACCAGAAGAAGTACCAAATACAAATTGCTTTTTGCCGACCACCAAGACATCAGTAAAAAAGAAATTCGTATGGCAGCTCAAATTTCTGCTGAACGCAATGATTGTTTAGAAATGGCATACCGAGAAAATGCACTGGTGATTGAAGTTCGTCCCATTAAAAATTTAGGTTCCAGCACGCCCCAAGAATGTTTTGCTCATTAAAATTTTAGTCATCAGACTAAAATAATTGATTTGCAAAGTAAATCAATAAGCAAAAGTTTAGGCTCAACAAAAAAGATACCGTCATTACGAGCCTTAACAAAGTTAAGGCGTGGTAATCTCCTAACTACGAAGAACATACTAATCAATCTAAACAATAAGGAAATTGCCACACCGTGATGAATCACGGTTCGCAATAACACCATTTAAATTTCAGGCTGCCTGAAACACTTGTAAAAACTCGTTATTTTGAACATTCCATAGAAAAGTGAAGAATATCCATTTGTTTTCACCATTATTCAAAATAACGAGTCATCACAAAATTGGGTTTTGCTGGTTTCTACCCATTATTTATCCACATTATCAGCAAGAATTTTTTCATAAACTGCGTGTGGAACATAGCGTTTAATCACATCTTTCCAGCCTTGTGGACCGATTAAACCTTTTACCATAGTAGAAGAAATTTCAGAGATTTCACGTGGTGGCATCAGAAAAACAGTTTGAATGCTTGGCTGTAAATCTGCATTGATGTGGCGCACCGCACGCTCGTACTCATAATCCGCGCTAGAACGAATGCCACGAACGATAAATTTCGCACCAATTTGGTTGGCATTATTCACCAAAAAATCATTTTCAAAATCGGCAACTTCTACATTGGGCAAATCTTGAGTAATCGCTTTGAGCATCGCACGACGCTCATCAACGCTGTATGTGGTTTTTTTATCAGGATTAACACCGATGGCAACAATCAATTTATCAAATAATTGTTGCGCTTCTAAAATCATCCATAGATGACCATTTGTCGGCGGATCAAAGCTGCCTGCATAAACGGCGCAACGACTATTAGATTGCGTCGTTTTCTTTAAATGTATGTATTTTGGGTCATCAAAAGGACAGGTATGTTGTTTCATTGTGTTTTCACTGTGTTAAGGTTAAGTTTTCAGGCTGCCTGAAAACTTGGTTAATAATGTGGTGGCACTTCTTCTGCCAAACTATATGGCTTGTCGTCTTGGGCAGTATGGTTTTGTATTTTACTATAAAGCAAACGCAGTTGCGCTTGTTGCAAGTCCAGCATTTGCGACTGTTTGGCAACGGTATCATTCAGGGCTGCCAACAGTTCATCTTGTAGGGCTAAACGAATCTCCAATTCGGTCAGTCGCTCATTTATTTCGTTCATTTATCACACCTTAATGCTTATTCGGTTGAAATCAACAAGTGGCGCATTCGCTGCCTGAAAAATGTTTATCTTATTTTAATGGTTCTTTATCCATCATACGTTTTATTCATTATTAACACTTTTGATAAAGGTTTTTGTTTTCCCATCTAATTTTTCTTGTTTTCGTTTCATATCCACAAAAACAAAATAATGGTAATGGGTATGATTGAAAACAAGGTTGATGCCAATGTAATGGCAGCGGTTTCGGTTTCGTAGCCATTTTGTCGTCCAAGTAATGCGTAAATCGTGGGCAAAGGCATTGCGCTTAATAAAATGCCACTGAATAACATTTCGCGTTCAACACCTGCTATCATCAGGCAGCCTGTAACCAAAGCAATAAAAATCACGGCGCGAATGCCAACGAGCCAAAAGAGTTTGTTGTATTTACCGCGCAAGGCTAAACCGTACAAACTCGCACCGATAACAAATAATGCCAGTGGCGAAGCAGCTTGAGTAAGTAAACTGGTGCAGGTATGAACGAATTTGGGAATGGGCAGATTAAGCAAAGAGCAAATAATGCCTAAAAACATTCCCAACATCATATTGTTACGCACAAAATTCAGTCCAATGGTTTTTAAGGTTTGTTTGAAATTAGGCTGTTGATTTTTCGCAAATTCCAACAAAATCAAGGTCAGCGGCACAGCCAATACCATTTCCACCAAAACGTTCATCGCAAAAAAAGCCCCAGCTTTTTCACTACCAATAACCATTGTTAAAATCGGAATACCCACAAAAGCCGTGTTCACCATTGCAAATGCCAAGCCTGAAAGTGCGGCAAAAGCAGAGGTTTTGCCCAATTTTTTAGCCATAAAATACGCCAAAGAAAAACCAATCAGGCAGGCTGTGGCGTAAGCAAAAAGATAATTGGGTTGAATGCTTTCGTTGAATCTGCGAACAGTGAGTGCGTGAAACGTCATCGCAGGCAAGCCAATTTTGATAACAAATTGACCAATACCGTTGATTTGTTCGCGCGTTAACCAAGTAAAACGTATGCTTAAATACCCCAACAATGTGAGTATAAAAACAGGTGCAATAATATTTAAAACATTAAGCATAATAATGATTCAGGCTGCCTGAACAGATTAAGAAATATCGTCAGTAGTAGAAAAAAGAAAAGGCGTTTCGTTTTTTGACTTTAATGCACGTTTTCGCGCTCGCCAAAGTGCAAACGGTAGCCACAATAAATAAACTTGGCAAATGCTTACAATGAGATAACGTGGATTGTGCCAATCAATAATATTGTTGCCAGAAAGCCAAGAACGAATCGCCCAAAACCATTGCCACCAAGCAGGCAGACTAAACATCAATACAAAAAATACAGCAACACTGTCTGAAAACAAAAAACGAGGTAAGTAGTATTGATTCGTCTTAACATAAAGAAAAAGTAGCCGCAAAATACTCCAAGAAATAATCAACACCATACCCATATTGACCAAAACTTGTAGCCACCCAAATGCAAATTCAGGCGACACAGGCAAACCATCTTTGGGAATATCTTGCACATTAGGCAGTATGGTTTCTTTAATGTTGAGCACTACGCCAAATGCCAAATCCAAAAGCAACAAATAAATCGGCAATAATGCTAATTGATTAGGCTTTTTGTTCATAAAATCCCTTTACGCTGCCTGAAAATAAAATACGATTTATTTTAACAGGATTGATTTTTTAATAAAGACGCGTAAACCATTCAGGCTTAAACGCTTGCAAAAACGACTATTTGTTACTTGCTACTTGAATGCAAAAATAATCTTTATCAAACAAAGTATTAGATTATTCACTTTCCCACAAAAAGTTCAGAATAACGAATTTTTCAAGTATTTCAGGCTGCCTGAAACTCGTAACAACATTTCAAAACGATGGTACCTAATTTAAGTATTCAAAACCATTTTTTGTAGCTGTTGCAAAACGTCTAACATATCGTGTGCCACATAATCTGCTTGCCAGTTTTGCGGTTGTTCCTCTTTACCAATATACCCCCAAAGTGCCAACATACTGGGCATTTTCGCTTGTTTACTGGCTTGAATGTCGCGTTCACCATCACCAATGTAAAGACAATTTTCAGGCAGGATATTGAGTTTTTGACAAGCGTAAAGCAAGGAATCAGGCGCAGGTTTAGGTTGCGAGCAAGTATCGCCACTGACCACAATATCAGGCTGCGTGGCAAAATGAAGTTGAGGAAGAAGTTTATCTGTGAAACAAGCGTGTTTATTGGTAACAATACCCCAAAGAATATGTTGTTGTTGCAACCAATTTAACACGGTGTTTACGTTATCAAATAAAACCGTTTCTTGAGCAAGGCGTTGTTCGTAACGAGTAAGATACGCTTGTCTATACTGTGCGAATTCAGGGTGTTCAGGAGAAATTTGCAAACCAAATGCGATTAACGCACTGGCACCTTGCGCTGCATAAGGACGAATGTCAACAACATCTTTTTCAGGCAGCTGATGGGCGCGTAACAAATCATTGAGTGCGCCTGCTAAATCGCGTGCCGTGTCAGCAAGCGTTCCATCTAAATCAAATAATACGGCTTTTAACATAAATGTTTTTCTATATAAAAAAGCTGCCTGAAACTTTTCAGGCAGCTTTTGAGCAAGTTGCAATTACTCTGTTGCTGCAACCACAGCAACCACGATTTTTGCCACAGCATCAGCGTGTAAAGCAATTTCCACTTCGTATTCACCAACAGCTTTCAATGGACCTTCTGGCAAACGAACATTTGCTTTGGCTACTTCCACGCCAGTTGCTTTAACTGCTTCGGCGATGTCAGCATTGGTTACAGAACCAAACAAGCGACCGTCTACACCTGCTTTTTGTGCGATGGTAACGGTTTTACCTTCTAATTTTGCTTGACGCTCTTTAGCATCAGCCAAAATAGCAGCTTGTTTAGCTTCTAATTCTGCGCGACGCGCTTCAAATTCTTTTAAATTTGCTTCAGTTGCGCGTTTTGCTTTTGCAGTTGGGATTAAAAAATTGCGTGCGTAACCATTTTTCACGGTTACAACATCACCCAAATTGCCTAAACCAGCAACGCGTTCCAACAAGATAATTTGCATAGTATGTACTCCTAATTATTTATGTTGGCTGGTGTATGGCAACAAAGCCAAAAAGCGCGCACGTTTTACCGCAACAGCCAATTGGCGTTGATAATGTGCTTTTGTGCCAGTGATACGAGCAGGAATGATTTTGCCAGTTTCAGTGATGAAATCTTTTAGCAAATCAACTTGTTTGTAATCCACTTCTTGGATTTTTTCAGCCGTAAAGCGGCAGAATTTTCTACGTTTAAATGTTTGACGAGCCATTGTCGTTAACCTTTATATGTTGAATGTTTTGAATACGCAGCACAGGGTAAGGACTTTTTTTATTACGTTGCGCAAGAAATCCACTAACATGTACCACTTGACCCTCTTGGTGCTGCCACAGAAGAGCAGAGTCGCCGATGATTTTGGCAGGCAGTTCAAATTGAATTTGACACAAAGTACCATTTTCTTGTTGCTGGCTGCTGTGTTGCAACACAACATCTAATACCGCAATGCCCGCAGGCGTGTAACGTACAGTATTAACCTTATGCAACGTGGCAACTAATTGGAAACAATTTTCCAAATTAGGCTTCTGCGCTAGCTTCGCTGGCTGTTTCGCCGTTTAACAAGTTTTTAGACTTTTCTTCGCGCATCATAGGAGATGCTTCGGTAACAGCAGCTTTCTTTTGGATAGTCAAATGACGCAAAATCGCATCATTGAAACGGAAACCAGTTTCAATTTCTTCAATTGCAGCAGGATTTGCTTCAACGTTCATCAAAACATAGTGTGCTTTGTGAATTTTATTGATAGGATAAGCCAATTGACGGCGACCCCAGTCTTCTAAACGGTGAATTTTACCGCCAGATTCCACAATCACGGTTTTGTAACGTTCAACCATTGCAGGCACTTGTTCGCTTTGGTCTGGGTGAACGATAAACACGATCTCATAATGACGCATGTTATCTCCTTACGGTTTAAAAACAGCTCTTCGCCATGCGTATGTGCGAAGAGCAAGGTTGAAAACGTTCTATTATAGTAGATTTTATTTTGATTAGGCAAGTTCTTCTAACTAATCTTTTATTTTTCTCTTTTTTACTTGTCAGTAAAATCATCAATAAAACCGATTATTCCGAGTTCAATTCAACAATCTTTATCATTACTCAAAATCACAGTGTAACAAATAAAGTTTTTCGTAAGTCATCAATAACAACTAAATTTTCTTTGTTTTAATGACGTTTTTAAACTTTTTTATCTGTATTTTTCAAAATAGACTTGCCAACATAATAAAAATCCGTATAATAGCGTCCTTTCAAGTCGTGGAGGTGTGGCAGAGCGGTTTAATGCAACGGTCTTGAAAACCGTCGAGGGTTTGTAGCCCTCCGTGAGTTCGAATCTCACCGCCTCCGCCAAGACAAGAATATAAAAAACAGCTGAATCATTTGATTTAGCTGTTTTTTATTAAGTATCAAAACATTACCGTTCAGTATGGCGAGTAGTCAACAATCGTATCTTACAAAAGTTTTAGCTTAAATACTTTGGTTTTTGCTTTGTGCTTCGGCGATGGCTTTGCCTTGTTCGGCATTGTGTTCGCTTAATTGTCCTTGTTGCATAGATAAAATGCGTTCGGCGTGGTGGAAGTATTTGTCATCATGACTGATGGCAAAAATAGTGTAGCCGTGTTGTTTTAATAATGGCAAAAGTTGTTCATAAAACGCTCGGCGAAATTGCGGGTCCTGGTCTGCTGCCCATTCGTCTAATATCATAATGCTGCGTTTTTCTAAAGCGGCAAGCAATAAACCTAGTCGTTTGCGTTGTCCTTGTGAAAGTTTGCTGTTTAAAATGCGGTTGGTTTGAACTTTGACTTTTTCGTCCAGTTGTAGTTGTTGTAGCCAATAGTGAATTTCTTGTTCACTGATGTCGCGTCCTTGTCCGTCCATCATTTGTTCAAATACGTGAAAATCGGTGAAAACGCTGGCAAACAGTTGACGATAAGCATCACGGTTGGCTTCGGTGATTTCAATGTCGTCTAAATAGATTTTGCCACTGCTTGGTGCATATAAACCGCTGATGACCATTGATAAGGTGGATTTACCCGAGCCGTTGCCACCGATTAAGAATACGGTTTCGCCACGCGTTAGGGTGAGATTGGTGGGTTGTAAGGCAAAACGTTGTCCACCTTGTTCGGGATAGTCGTAGGTAACGTTTTCTAAACGAATTTGTTGCCAATTTTCAGGCAGCGTTTGTTGTGTGTGGAAAGTGGGTGAATAAGGAACTAAACCAAGATTTTTGAGTGCTTGTAAACCCACTTGGCTTTGCATAATGGCGGGGAATGCACCGATGGCGGAAGTGAGTGGTCCGCGCATAAATAAGACGGTCATACTGATGGTGGCGGCATCACTGAGTGTTGCCCAGTGGTGATAAGTCGCTAGGTAAAAAATGATACCTACCGCTAGCAACATCATACTGTTGCCCCAGTTTACTGAAAGTGATTGGTAAGTGTCTGCTTGAACGTGTGCAAGGCGGCGTTGATGAGCTTGGGGGGTGAATTCTTCGTTGTAAAAACGTTCGGCACGATAGCGGTTGAGTGTGAGTTCTTTATGTCCGTCTAAAGCGGTTTCGTAATGGCGTTGAATTTCGTCTTCGCAATGACGCATTAGGCGAAAACTTTGAAAATGACGTTTAACGATTAAATGTGTGCCACTTACCATTAAAATCATAATGATGGCAACAACGGCAAAAAGTTTAGGCGAAAGCCAAATCAAATATAAGCTACACGTTATTACAAATAAAATGCCTTGCACTAATTCAGGCAGCCTTGTGAACGCGAAAGATAAGCTACGAATATCACTGGCTAAACTGGCTAAAATTTTGGGTTTACCAATCAATTGAATTTGTGTTTCGTGGCTGTCCATAATGCGTTTGACTAATTGCATTTGGGTGTCCAAAATAAAGTTTTGTCCGATTTTTGCTAATTGAATTTGTGCAAACGTTGCGATGGCAAAATAAATCGCCACGAGTAAAACAAATTGCACAATACCTCCTTGATTGAGTTGATTGTTGCGCAATAAGTTATTGTTAATATAAGATAAAGTACCAATGGCTACACCACCTGAAATTAGGGTTAGCGTGAGCATTTGCAAAAAATCTCGGCGATAATGTTGGAAAATGAGTTTGATAATATCCATATTTGTTGATGTTTTATGTGTGTGTTGATTAAGAAAAATGAGCAAGAAGGTCATCTTTTTGCTCATTTTTTACATTAAGCTTGCCCTGTGCTGCCAAAACCGCCTGAACCACGTTCGCTGCTGTGAAATTCATCTACAATTTCAAAGGCTGCCTGAACAATGGGGACAATGACCATTTGAGCTATGCGATCCATTGGGTTAATGGTGAATGTTTCATTGGAACGATTCCATAAGGAAACTTTTAATTCGCCTTGATAATCTGAATCAATTAAGCCTACCAAGTTACCTAATACAATACCGTGTTTGTGTCCCAAGCCAGAGCGCGGTAATAACATTGCACAAAGATTAGGGTCTGCAAGATGAATGGCTAAACCTGTTGGAATAAGCACGGTTTGCCCTGCGGATAATATTAAAGGTTCATCAATACAAGCGCGTAAATCTAAACCTGCTGAACCTTCTGTGGCATATTGAGGTAAGTTTTCTTGTTGAATTTTGGGATTTAAAATTTTTAATTGTACAGAATGCATAAATTTTCCTTTGTGGATTAAATATTGAGTTTTCAGGCAGCCTGAAAATAAAATTAACCTTTATTTTGTCGCCACATTAAATAATCACGCAAAGGTGGAATGGGTGGATTAAGACAATGTGGACAGACACCAGTTGTTTCTTCATCATCTTCACAAGAATTTAAATGATGAGCATTAGGATTAAAATGTTTTTGTTGTAAGGCTGCCTGAATTAATTTTTGTTCTTGGTCGTTATTAAATTCATAGCCAGTTAAAATTTCGGTCAATAATTGTTGTTCTGCTGGGCTGAATGTTTGATAAAGACTTTGTAAGGTTTGCCGATTATCGTTGTGGTGAATTTTGTTAAACATAGCTATTTAGGGCATTTAATTTTGGAAAAAGTTTACAATCATTGTGTTCATCAACACTTCTTTTAGATGGTTAATTATTTTATAAATCAATTCCTTTCAACTTTGCCACTGTATTGATGTCTTTGTCGCCACGTCCAGATAAATTCACCAAAATCACTTGTTCTTTGCTCATTTTGGGTGCATTTTCTATTACCCAAGCCAATGCATGTGAGCTTTCTAGTGCGGGGATAATGCCTTCGTAAAGACAGAGTAAATCAAAGGCTTGTAAGGCTGCGTTGTCGTTTGCGGCGTAGTATTGCACACGTCCAATATCGGATAAATAGCTGTGTTCAGGTCCGATACCTGGATAATCTAAACCTGCGGACACAGAATGTGTACCCAAAACTTGTCCATTTTCATCTTGCATTAAATAGCTACGAAAACCGTGTAACACGCCAATAGGTGCTTGTGAAGTAATTGGTGCGGCGTGATTTGGGGTGTTTACACCTAATCCACCAGCTTCTACGCCAATTAAACGTACATTTTTTTCGTTAATATAGGGGTAAAACAAACCAATGGCATTTGAGCCTCCTCCCACACAAGCAACGGCTACATCAGGCTGTCTGCCAATTTCTGCGTACATTTGTTCTTTCACTTCGTTGCCAATGACGCATTGAAAATCGCGTACCATTTCTGGGTAAGGTGCGGGTCCTGCTGCGGTACCGATAATGTAAAACGTATCGTCTACACGCGCCACCCATTCGCGCATAGCTTCATTCATTGCGTCTTTGAGTGTGCGGCTACCACTGTCTACGCTAACGACATTTGCGCCCAATAATTTCATACGAAATACATTGGGTGCTTGGCGTTGAATATCATCGGCACCCATATATACATAGCATTCCATTCCGAAACGTGCTGCAACGGTTGCACTGGCAACGCCGTGTTGTCCTGCGCCTGTTTCAGCAATCACACGTTTTTTGCCCATACGCTTTGCCAACAATGCTTGTCCAATGGCATTATTGATTTTGTGTGCGCCTGTATGATTTAAATCTTCGCGTTTCAACCAAATTTGTGCGCCACCTAAATGTTCTGATAAACGTTTAGCGTGATATACAGAGCTTGGGCGACCCACGTAATATTTTAAATCACGGTGAAATTCTGCCCAAAATTCAGGGTCTTGTTTTGCTTCGCGATAAGCTTGTGCCAATTCTTGCAAAGCTGGAATCAGCGTTTCGGCAACATACATACCACCGTGTTCGCCAAAAAAACCTGTTGCATCAGGTGCTTGATAGTTTGTCATCGTGTATCCTTTGTGTGTAACGCTTTTAACGGAAATTTTATTTTATTTTACCGTAATAATTTTGTACGAAAATCCGTTATTCTAACTGCATTATGGCTGTTTTTATTAAGACTGTGGCAAAATACCATTGGGCAAAAGTTGCCAAACATAGCCAGTGTCTTTTTGTTTGCCCGCAATTTTGCCTGCTGCATCACCGTATCCCCAAAAATAATCCACGCGCACTGCGCCTTTAATCGCAGACCCCGTGTCTTGGGCAATAATCAATTTATTCAATGCTTTTCGGGTATCAGGGTGTGTTGTTGCAAGGAAAATTGGTGCGCCCAGTGTGATGTAACGCTTATCCACAGCACCTGAAAACTCGCCTGTTAAAGGCACATTTAACGCCCCAATAGGACCTTGATCCGCAGAACCAGTTAAGGGCTGGAAGAAAATATAACTTGGATTTTGCCCCAACACTTCAGCAAGACGATGAGGGTTTTGCGCCAAATAAGCCTTAATGTTTTGCATAGACGTTTGCGCCAATGGCAAATAACCTTTATCTGCCATATATTTACCAATAGAAACATAGGGATAATTGTTTTTATCAGCAAAACCTAAACGAATATAGCGACCATCAGGCGTTTGAATTCGCCCAGAGCCTTGAATGTGCATAAAAAACAGCTCAACAGGGTCGTTAGCATACGCCAAAATGGGTGCGCGATTATTCAGTGCGCCACCATTGATTTGGTCGCGTGTATAGTAAGGAACCAATCGTGTACCGACAAGGCGACCTTTCACGCTGCCTGAATTGCGTTGGAATTGGGAGAGCGTGGCAGAATACGCGCCGTTGTTCACAACAGAAGCAGTATTTTTGCCTGTAACATTAAACGCGATGCTGCCTGAATATTGACGATATTGTTCAGGCAGCTTTAATGAAACAAAATCATCAGGAATGCCGTAAATAGGAAAACGCGCACGCGCAGTTTGATGGTCATCACCTTGCAAAACAGGTTCGTAATAACCTGTTACCATACCTGCCAATTTTCCATTTTGCGCCACTTCCCACGCGCTGAAATACTGTTCAAAAAAGTTTTTTGCTTGATGATTATCATTGATGGATTGCGCAATTTGACACACGCTTTGCCATTGTGTTTGTTTTCTCAAACTTAAACAACTGTTTTTAAACGCATTCAGGCTGCCTGAAAAGTTTTGCTGTTGCCATTGTGGCAATGCAGAAAAAGCAACGCGACGATACGTTGTGCCATCTTTACCATAATGCACACTGCCCATTGCAACGCTGGTAGATGGAAAAACGCTGGTACTGGCAGAAGGCAAGTTAGGCGTTTTAGAAACTTTTGATACTGGTTTAGTAGAATGAGAAAAACAACCCGCAAGCATCAAGACAAGGCTGCCTGAAACTAATGCTTTAAAGCGAAACGAAATATTCATCATCATTTTCTTCAAACAATTAAACAGTTACAAAAAACGTGATTGTAGCGATAAATACGGCGAATGTGAAACAGCTGCCTGAAATATGGTGCAATACGTGTCGTTTTTTTTGATTAAGCTTACGATTGATTTTGTAGGTTATAATGCAAAGAGCCGTCATTTAAGAATGTAAATAACGCTACGAATTTCTACATTTTTATAAAGCATTTTGGTTTGTAAACAAATAAGCTAAAACCTTTGTAAAACCCTACTTTGTACTATTCGTCATTTTGAGTGTTAGCGAAAAATCTTTATAAAACAAAGAATAAGATTCTTCACTTTTCTGCAAAAAGTTCAGAATGACAAGTTTTGCAAAGGTTTCAGGCTGCCTGAAAAATGAGTTTGGTTTTGTTATAATTTGGTCTTTTGTTGCTTTAATAAAGAGAGTAAAAATGTCGCGCAAGGGAACACCAAAAACATTTGAAGAGGCAATGACTCGTTTGGAAGAGATTACCCAAACCATGCAAAATACAGGCTTAAGCCTAGAAGAATCATTGGCTGCGTATGAAGAAGGTGTAAAATTAGTGGCGTTTTGTCAAGAAAAATTGCAACAAGTGGAACAAAAGTTGACCGTGTTGGATAAAGGTATTTTGACTGATTTGCGGCTAAATAATGAAGATGATGAATTTTAAAACTTGGCAAATGCGCGCGGTGACACAAACTGAATTGCTTTTGCAACGTGTGCTGCCTGAATCAACAGTGCTGCCTGAATCTTTGCATACCGCGATGCGTTATGCTGCTTTGGACGGCGGTAAACGTTTGCGCCCTTTATTGGTTTTGGCAACAGCTCAATTGGGCAATTCTGTTCAGGCAGCTTGTGAAGCGGCAATGGTAGCAGTGGAATGCGTACACGTTTATTCGCTGGTACACGATGATATGCCTGCAATGGATAATGATTCTTTGCGTCGTGGCAAACCAACGGTGCATATTCAATTTGGCGAAGCCAGTGCGTTGTTAACAGGCGATGCTTTGCAAACTTTGGCATTTGATGTTTTGTCGCGTCCGAGTGGTTTACTTGCTGAACGACAATTACGTATGGTGCAAGTTTTGACAAAAGCTTCAGGCAGCTTTGGTATGGCAGGTGGTCAAGCAATTGATTTGGACAATGTTGGCTTAACGATGAATCAGGCAGCTTTGGAACGTATGCACGCTTTAAAAACAGGTGCATTGATTGAAGCTGCTGTGTTATTGGGTGGGTTAAGTTGTCCTGATTTAAATGATGACCAGTTAAATTTGTTAACAATATATGCACAAAAATTGGGACTGGCGTTTCAAGTGATTGACGATGTGTTGGATTGTGAATCAGATACGGCAACATTAGGGAAAACCGCTGGCAAAGATGCTGATGCCAACAAACCAACTTATGTGCAATTATTAGGCTTAACACAAGCACGTGTTTACGCAGAACGTTTAATTGATGAAGCTTTACTTACTTTAAACGCTTTTGATGAACGTGCAAACTATTTGCGTGCATTGGCTCAATTTGTGGTGCAGCGTAATCATTGATTTTTATGTGCTGCTTTTATTTTCAGGCAGCTTCGTTTTCAGGCAGCTTATGAATCGCCCTCCTCATTCTCATCGTTTACGCGCTTATTTGCGTCGTGGTGGCATCATCGCTTATCCCACTGAATTTTGCTACGGTTTGGGGTGTGATGCTCGTCATACACGCGCTTTACGTACACTGTTGCGCTTAAAAAAACGTCCACAACACAAAGGCTTGATTGTCATCGGGCAAAATTTGCAACAACTCTCACCTTTACTATTCAGGCTGCCTGAAAATATACAAACCACACTCAATCAAATATGGCCCGCCGCTAAAACTTTTGTATTACCCTGTAAAACAAATATTCCTATTTTATTGCGCGGTAAAAGCAGAAATGCTTTGGCTGTGCGTATCCCTAAACATCATTTAGCGCGACAATTGTGTGCCACAGCAAAAATGCCCCTAGTATCCACTTCGTGCAATCACGCCAAACAACGCCCCTGTAAAAATGCACGCGAAGCCAAACGCTTATTCGGTCATCACGTTTGGGTAATTAGCGGCAACACTGGTGGTGCAAAACGTCCTAGTGAAATTATTGATTGGCAAAGTGGCATAAAATTGCGCTAACTTAAATGATTATTTCGCGATTTTGTTCATCACCCTTATTCAGACCAAAACACCCACTCAATCCCCCATCAAAAACACCACAGAAAAAACACCTGCACAACCTATCTTTTTATCATTCATCATATTGAGCGCAGGCG
>JAFSQZ010000008.1 GCA_017446355.1 Neisseriaceae bacterium | reverse complement strand
TTGTCCTTTGGCGAGTGCTTCGCGCAATTGTGTTGATGAGATGGTGTATTCAGGGACAGTTAAAATTTTCAGGCTGCCTTGTTGCAAGGCTTCTCCTATCCAAGAATGCAATACTGTTGGGGCTTGTTGTAGTGAAGTGCCATCTCGTGCAGCAACGGCTATGTTGGTTTGTTGTACCAGCGTTTGCCAATTTTTCCAAGTGTGTAATTGTAATAAGCTGTCCATACCCAAAAGCCACCATAATTGCGCGTGTGGAAAATGCTGCCTGAAAATACTGACGGTATCAATGGTGTACGTGGCTCCATCGCGTACCATATCAATATCGCTAACGGCAAAACGTGTTTCATCAGCAATGGCTGCCTGAACCATTGCAAATCGGTGTTTTGCTGGGGTTTGTGGTTGCGTTTTGTGATAAGGGTCGCCTGCTGGCAGAAAAATAACGCTGTCTGGTTTTAATTCATCTGCAAACGCGCGGGCAATGTGTAAATGTCCGTTGTGAATGGGGTTAAATGTTCCGCCAAATAGACCAATTGTGTTCATCATTTTTTCAGGCTGCCTGAATGGTTTTTTGATAGGGGTTATCTGGCAGTTTTACTTGATGATAGAAACTGCCTGCGAGTTGTGTGTAGTTAATGTGGTAAAGACGAAAGTCGTAAACGGCTTGCATATCAGGGGCAACTGGATTTTGCCAAAATGTTGATAAGGGCTGCTGGTCGGTTAAGCCTTGCATATCGTAATGCGCTCTGCCTATGACTTTTACTGGCAGTTTGTGCAACATTGCGGACATACCACTGGTGCTGTTGATGGTTACCATTCCGATGGCTTTTCTCATTAAAGTGGGCAATGTGATGTCGTGTACGTAAATAATTCGTCCGAAAACGTCTGGATTTTGGGCGATAAAACGGTCAATAACACGGCGCTAGCTGGTAAATCCTCTGTCCATTGGGTGATGTTTGACGATTAACTGGCAGTGCTTGGGCGCGTGCTGGGCAAACGATTGCATCACTTCCAGCAAACATTCTTGCATAGAAGAAAAATTGCTGTGGGTGTGGATTTGGCTATCGGTTGAAACTTGCAAGGGTAAAATAAAAAATGATTGAATGTTGCCGTTTTCTATTTTTTCAGCGATGCTTGCTTCTTTGTATTGATACCATTTTTTGCGCCAAAGTGCGCGTATCCAAGATTTGATGTAATACCAAAGCTGTGTTTCGCGGTGATGTTGGTAGTTTGGATACTGTTTTTTGCGTATCTGCATAGCGACATAGTGCAGTATTGCAGCTTTGGCGATGGGAAAAAAACCGCCTTTAATATCGGTTGCTTTTTGATATTTTTTTATGGGAAAGTTTGGGGCTGCTGCCTGAAAAAAAGCAATGTCTTTGGGTAAAGATGAAAAATCGTTGACACCGTCTTTTTCCAAAGTTACCCAAAACGGACGATAATAGCCTTCTTCAAATGCCCAAAAACTGATGTTTTGTTGCTGACAAATGGTTTTGGCAATTTTGTGATAAATGCGCGTATCGCCATGACAGACGACTGCATCAATCTGATGTTCTTGAACAAAGTTGGCAAAATAAGCATCAAAATCGCTCACTTTTCCTGTGTACGCAAAAGTTTGTCCTAAATGTTTAGGATAATCCCATTCATCACCGCCTTGAAAATTGATTTTGTAAACCAGTGAACCACCTTGCTGTAACCAAGCAGAAAGGTGTTGGAAAAACGTGCCAATTGGTCCTTGAAGTAATAATATCTTGCGACAAGCGGCTAATTGAATAATGAAAGCTTGGGTCATATGTGTACTTAATAACGAAGTGAGCGATAAAGTTGTACCAATTTTCCAAATTGTTTTGCCAACCAATGTCGCTGTAAAGTGGTGTTGTGTTGGTTTTGGTGTTTTTGTTGTGCCAGCAATTTTATCGCAGTTTGCGCATCAATGCGACGTGCTAAATCGTGATTCACGTAAATAGGGTAATACATCAGCGTGCCAGCCAATAATTCAGGCAGCGTTAAACGTCTGGTGCGGCGTGGTAAATCTAATTTATCTTCGGTCAATCCCCAGCCTGCATAAAAGGGAAGACCATAACACACAACTTTTTTATCGCGTAATAAGGCTTCAAAACCTGTGAGCGAAGTCATCGTGTGTACTTCATCTGCTGCGTTCAGGCAGCTTAAAATATCTATTTCTGGCACCGTTAAATCAGCAAATTGGGCAGTAATGTGTTCAGGAATATGTCCAATGCGGTTGCCACTGACCACATCAGGGTGAGGCTTATAAATAATAAACGCATCAGGATTGTCTTTGCGTACTGCCATCAATAAATCTGCATTTTTATGAATACCCAGCGCACCAAAACGAATGGACGCATCGTCTTCCACTTGACCTGGAACCAAAATCACTTTTTTATTTTTCGCGCTTTCAGGCAGCCTGAAATCAGCGGAACCAACATTGTATTTACTGATGTTGTTTTGCAATAATTGTTGTTGTAAAACTTTTGCGGCACTTAAATCATTATCACTAAATACTTGATTTTGTAAAATGTTTTCCAAGCGAGAAGTTTGAGTGGCATTGAAATAAATGCCCAAATCGTCCAAGACCAAAGACAGCGCAGGTACTAAATTAGAACCCAAACCCACCGACCGAATAAAACCATCTTCCATATGTAAAAGGGGCAACTGCTGCTGTGCTGCAAATTGTTCTATTTCCTTTTTACCTTGTCCCCACATCACAATTTTACTGTTTTCAGGCAGCCTGAATGTTTGCAATTTTTTCACTGATGAAACAAAGTGTAAACGTGTTGCAGGACAACGCAAAAAAGGTTTAACCACCGATTGTCGCCACAATGACATACCGACACAATACACATCACCCGCCAATAAACGATTTAATTCAGCTTCTCGCCGTAAATACTGTAAAACGTCCCAAATCGTACCGCGTTCACCTGTACTGGGGTTAATATAGCGTACATAATCAAAATACGCTGCCTGAAAAAGTTGTAACAAAGAACGTGGCGCACGACGTGAAGTGTTTTTTGCTAAATCTTGCGCGGCTGGGTGGCGATCATCGGTTAAACCCCAAGCACAATACCAAGGTACACCAAAAGTAACCACCTCTTTGCCACACAATAAGGCTTCAAAACCCATTTGTGAAGTTACGCAATAAACTTTATCTACTTGTTTTAATAAAGAAATTGAATTGACATCGTCTGTGAAAAAACGCACGCGTGAATGTTCAGGCAGCCGTGAAAAATAGCCACGTTTTTTACCATTGAGTACATAAGGGTGTACTTTGACCCAAATTTCCGCATCTGGATTTTCATCACAAGCCACTTGCAGCATTTTGACAAAATCGCTTTCATCAGCCTGCCCATAACGCACCGCCATATCACCAAAAGTTTGGTCAACCACCAAAACGCGAGTTGGCGAACAAGTTTGATGATTTTGTTGAGAAAATCCTTGAAACAAAGGCGCGTGATTGTATTTGGACAAACAATGTTCCAAAATAAAATCCAAAGCTGCTTGTGCATCAATATGTTCCGCGTTTTCAGGCTGCCTGAAATTTTCTAAAATCAATTGTTCTAAATATGACGGACGCGTGGTGTCGTAATAAATCCCAATATTATCCACCACCAACGAAAACGTTTGATAATTGTGTATGCCTAAATCTAGTGAACAAATAAAGCCATCTTCTAATACAATTAAAGGTAGATTTTTTTTCTCTTGTCCTGCTGACAAATGCTGCTGTGGTGCAACAGCATCTAAACCCCACTCCATTACACATTCTGCAAGTGTTGCTGTTTTGGTGATTTGATAATCCGACAAAAAACTTGATAAAAAGTTAATCTGACGTACACTACGTGAAGGAATGTAGGCAATTTGGGGTATCATAGGATTGATAAAGAGTGATACTGGTTATTCTAGGATAATCTGCTTATGAACAATGGCTACGACTGTGTAAAAGTTGCTCTATCAAAAATAAATCTATTGGTTGTGTTAATTTAATATTGGTTGGCGAGCCTTCAACTACTGCGATTTTTTCATCAGGCAGCGTTTTTAAAACGATGCCACAATCACAAGTCGCTTGAATATTGTCCATTTCTGCATACCTTTTATAAGCTTTTTTTAATAGTCCCAAACGAAAGGCTTGTGGCGTTTGCGTTTGATAGTATTCTTTTCGCGATGGAATGGCAATCACTTCTTTGTTTATATTGTCCACGTGAACAATGGTATCCGTTGCAGGAATGGCAACATTGACTGCGTTGTATTTATCCAAAGCGGTAATACAATTGCTGATAATCTCTTTTGCCAATAAAGGACGTGCAGCATCATGTATCAATAATTTGGTATCGTCTGGCTTGTTTTCTAATGCACAAAGAGCGGACAATGTTGAATCTGTTCGCTCTTTTCCGCCAAACAATATATTGCTGACTTTGTTAAAACCTGCCTGATTGACGATTTCTTGCGTTTGGGTGTGGGTGTTTTTTTCAGCAACAATCACAATTTCATCAATTTGTTCGTGTTGCTGAAAAATGCTTACGGTATGTTCTAATATGGTTTTGCCTGCAATTTTAAAAAATTGTTTAGGGTAACCCAAGCCTAAACGAGTACCGACACCACCTGCTAAAACAACGGCAATACATTGCGTCATCATATTTCTTTCAACTAAAATTAGGCGTGTATGCTGGTTAAATTCTCATTGGCATCACAACATATTTAAAGTTTGCGTCATTGGGCATGGTAATTAGCGTTGAGCGGCTGGCATCACCAAAAGCAATTTGAATGTCTTCACAGCCTAAACTGCGTAATACGTCCATTAAATAACCGATATTAAAACCTGCTTCCAAGCTTTCGCCTTGATAGGCGATTTCTAATTCTTCTTGCGCTTCTTCTTGTTCGCTATTGCTACAAATCACGCGCAAAATACCAGGTTCTAATTGAATGCGTATGGCACGAAATTTTTCGTTTGCTAAAATGGCAGCACGTTCTACTGCACCCAATAATTTTTGACGATTAATCAGAAAAATTTTGTCATTGTCCATTGGGATAACGCGGTTGTAGTCGGGGAATTTGCCATCTATGATTTTGCTGACGATAACAGTGTCGTTGCAAATGAAGCGAACTTGGTTGGGCAATAACTCAATTTGAAGCATTTCTTTGGCTTGCGTGAGCAATTTATTGAGTTCTAATACGGTTTTTCTGGGCAGAATCACTTCCTGTTTCGCTAAATTGGCATTGATTTCGGCTGATGAATACGCTAAACGGTGTCCGTCTGTGGCAACTAGGCGAAGTTGATTGTTTTCTACTTGCATCAATAAGCCATTGAGATAGTAGCGAATGTCTTGTACCGCCATACTGTATTGCACTTGGGCAATCATATTTTTAAATATTTCTTGCTCAATGGCAAAGTGTGTTTGTGTTGTATCATTGATGTTGATGATTGGAAAGTCTTTGGCTGGCAGGGTTTGTAGTGCGAAACGCGATTTGCCTGCTTTGAGTGTTAAACGATTATCGGCTAAATCAAATTGAACGTTGGTTTCGGCATCAGGCAGCGCACGTAGAATGTCTTGTAGTTTTTTGGCATTGGTGGTGAATTGGAAGTCGTTACCTGAACATTCTGGACCGCGTGTGTTGATTTGAATTTCCAAGTCGGTGGCCAAGATGTTGGTTTGCCCTGCTTGGTTTTCAATAAGTATGTTTGCTAAAATGGGTAACGTGTGTTTGCGTTCTACAATCCCTGTTACCGCTTGCAAGGGTTTTAATAAGGCATCGCGAGTGGTTTGCAGAATAAGCATAATCTTTCCTTAAATCAATGTTGTTAAATAAAAAAATTGCGCGATTATAACACTTTTCAGGCTGCCTGAATTATTTGCAAGCAATTTTAAACAGTCGCTCGGTGGGAGTGTTGTTTACAATTGATGCAGGGGCAACGTATAAATTGCCTGTGTAGGTTTGTTTGCCAAGTGATTGTCCGTTTTTGTCCCAAAATTCGGCTTTTTTGATTTGGTAGGTTCTGTTGATACAGTGAAACTCCCATTCGGCAATAGCGGTTTTGTATTCAGGCAGGTTGATGTAGTTTTCTTGACTCATATCGTCTACGATTTTTCGGTCGCGCAAACTGGCAACTGCGCCGCTTTTTTTTACGCTGCCTGAATCGTAAGCAACGTTGATATTGTTGTTGTGAATATTGCCAATACTTTGCCAAGAGCCTATGGCTTGTGCTGATGGTTCATTAGGTAAACTGCTACACGCATTGAGTATGCTTAAAACAATGGCGATAAGTGTGAGTTGTTTTTTCATAAGATTTCCTAGTGATTGATTGATAAATGTTCTAATAAAACAAAGTGTTCGTCTTTGTTGCGTGGACGATTGCCTTGCCAGATGATTTGTGTGTGTTCAGGCTGCCTGAATGTTTTTCCGATTTGGCGCGTGAGTTGATAACGACAATGGTTGTTTTGGCTGTTTAATGGCAAGTTGCTGTATTGCTGCCACGCGATACGTGTAATGGTTTCATCGGGTGCAACGTAAAGACATTCGTTTTGTTGTGTTAATTGGGCAATAAGGTTTTCAGGCAGCTTGTTTTGCATTTGTTGCACAATGGGACGATGGCTTTTTGCGGCATCAATCCAAGGTAAAAATAGGGTGTGTAATAAAGCCCAAACCAGTGTTACGCCTGCTGCCCAATTGGTGATGGCTTGGCGACCGCGAATGCGTTTTCGGTTAATGGCAATGAGCCAAACGGGCGTGAATAAGAGTGCGAACAAAATGGGTAAAACGTCAATGTCGCGTGTGTAATATGGACTGAAATAAGCTGCGCGTTCGGCGAGTTTTGCGGGAAAACCGAAGTTCATCGCCATAAAACCAATCCATAAAAATAGGGCGGCTAAACCAAAAATCATAATGCCAAACCAGTTTAAAAAGGCGGCAACACCACGACGTAAATAATCTAATTGCGCCGCGCCTAATGTGGCTAATACGGGCAATAATACAACCAAATAATCTTGGTTTTGCGTGGGCAATAGCGATAAAAATAGTCCTGTTAATCCTAGCCAAATAAATGACAATACGCCAAAATCACTTTGCCCTAAACGCATACATTTTGCTGTCCAAAGGGCTAAAGGTAAAGCAGGGAAGGCAAACCAAAGTAATTGTTGCACGTAATATCCCAATGAGAAGCCTGCCTGAAAGTGTTTGACTCCGCCAAAATCACCCCATAAAAATTGGTTGAAATAAATATAAAAAGTGTTTGGATTAACCAACCATAAGGCTTGTAAGTAGGCAGCCATCAGTGGTGCGCTTAATAGTAAACTGCCT
>JAFSQZ010000082.1 GCA_017446355.1 Neisseriaceae bacterium | reverse complement strand
GTTCAATCTGAGCCAGGATCAAACTCTTATGTTCAATTCCTAACTTAATAAACTTCTGGTTCGCTCTCAAAGAAACTTAACAAAGACTAAAATGTAAAAATTTCAGACTTCTTTCGTCTCTTATCAAACAAGTGTAGGACGCTTCATTCCCACACTTATCGGTAATCAATTTGTTAAAGAACTATGCTAAACAACCCGTTAAAAAAACGCTGTTCGTTCAGCGAAGAAAGCGAATGATACGCACCTTTCTAAAACCTGTCAACACCCTGTCGCAAAAAATCTTAACTTTTTAATTAAACCACTGTTTTTTAAAGAAATTATTTTTAACAAAATCCACACCCAAACCGCTTCCCTCTCATCCTAAAATCAAAATCAACCTCAATACCTCCTTCCCAAAAGCCTAAATTTAGGCACCCTGAAACAGTTACATCACAAAAACAAATTGCTCTCTCCAAATAAACTCAACCGACAACACCCTTTCAGCTTGCCTGTGTGGATTGGAAATCTTGTTTTATTCTGCTTGATTTTGAATTCCATAAAATGCGTGGTGCGAACCAAAAAACTTGCCTGTAATTGTTCTGCCAAATGCGACACACTTTTTTCACGGCAAGTTATTGCAGTTAGCCCACGCGATTGAACGGTTTTTTTGATTTTCAGGCTGCCTGAAAAAAAAACGCTATCCATTAGTGAATAGCGTTTTTTTATCTCAATAACCTTGCTGATACTGTTGTTGTAGCGGTTGATATTGCTGTTGTGGCACTGGTTGTACATAAACAGGCTGTACATACACAGGCTGGGCTCCGTAATAGCCGTTGCCCATATTTTCAGGCTGACCGCCGATACACTGAAACTCGAAAGTAACTTGGTAAGTCATACAATTTGTCCAAAAACCAGGACTGCGAATACACTGACGAGTTGCACCACCAAAGGCTTCTGCGTCTTGATAACCCCATCGCTGACAACGCTTGGCGGCAAGTTGTCTGCCTACTTCCATTGTGGGCGATGCTTGCGACATTTCGGGCTGTTCATAAGCAATTTTCACCGTGCCGTCCGCACGAGAACCGCCTACTGCGACCCAATTAGGATTAGCGGTTTAACAAGCGGACAACACGACGGTAGCAATCGTTGCTAAAAGAATGTGTTTATTTTTCATCGTATTGTTTCCTTATGGTTATTGATTTCACTGTGTTCAGGCAGCCTGAAACCCCTACTCCGCTAATCAGTTTCATCACTGACATGAATTATTTTTCAGGAAGTGCATAACTGGCAGTATTATTGATGTTCAGCGATTGATTGCCATTCATACTGATATTGCCTTGATACATGGCACCTGCTTCGATTTGCAGATTATTAGTAACAATTTCACCTACGATACGAGCCGTGCTCTTTAAATGCAAAGAATCACAACGAACATTGCCTGAAATTTGACCATAAGCCACTACTTCTTGGCAATTTACATTGCCAATAATCGTAGCATTCTCACCAATGACGGTTAAACCATCAACTTCAACATCTCCTTCAACACGACCGTCAATTTTAACTGACTGTGTTGATTCAATATTACCCAAAATCACACATTGCTCACCAATGATGGTGTTCAATGCGTTGCTGGAAGAAGAGGAATATGAGGTGTCATTTTTTTTAAACATGATGATTCCTTATTTAACATGAGCATTAATGGATAAAAAGCTTTCTGGATCAATTGGAGCACCGTTTCGGCGTACTTCATAATGCAAATGAGGACCAGTGGAACGACCTGTTGAACCTGCACGACCTACAACATCACCAGCAGAAATTTTCTTGCCAACTACTACATCAATAGCAGATAAATGACCATAATAAGTTTCATAACCAAAACCATGACGAACACGGACTAAATTTCCATAACCACCATGATAGCCAGCCTGAACCACCGTACCATCTGCCGTAACACGAATAGGATCGCCAACTCTGGCACGAAAATCCAAACCCATGTGCGTTTCACGACCTTGACCTGAAAAAGGATTGGCACGCCCGCCAAAACGAGAGGTTTTCACCCCATGATGTGGCAAACCCAAAGGAACTTGCTTGATGGCTTGCGTCAAACGCGCAACATCTTTAGCATAAGTTCCTGTATACGGAACTTCTTGAAATATTGTCGTTTCAGGAATTTCAGGTCCCCCAACAGCATCATTGATATCTTCATTCGAAGAAGGTGGTGGTGCAAAACTAACAGGCTTTACCTTAACACCACGCTCTTTTAAGTACTTTTGTAATTGTTCGATTGATTTTTCTGACTGACTTAATGCTTTGACCTTGCGTTCTACTTCTTCGGAGGTTGCATTGCGTAAATCAGCAACTTGTTGTTGCAAATCTGCTTTTTCATCATCAAAACGCGACATTTCTAATTTTTTCGTCCCGTAAGCAATGGCTAATTGAACACAAGCTACCGTCAATACCACTGCAATCACAGTCAGCAATAATAAAACAGGTCGAAGAGCTTTAAGATGAAATGGATTAACTTGCAGAGTGCGTGTGCTGCGTTCATCCAAAATCATTACCGTAACTTTTTTCTTCTTTTCGACCTGTTTGTTATTGTTTTTTGATTCTTTTGCTAATTTCATAATAACCCATTGAAATTATTCATAAACTACTCATTATAACAAATACAAGCCATGATGTCTTTACCGAACACCATGGCGTCTTTCGAAGTACTTAACGATCACTGTTTGCTGTGCGTTTGGAGAATTGTATGCCCAACTGTTTAAGTTTGCGGTACAAATGTGTCCGCTCCAAACCAACTCTTTGTGCCACTTGGGACATGTTATTATTTT